>JAHQWP010000126.1 GCA_029856235.1 Promethearchaeia archaeon | reverse complement strand
CGAATTTTGCGAATCTCCTCTTAGCATTCCAACAAGAAAATAGTTATCGTCGCTTTTACAAATAATAACATTATCGTTTTTAAGAGTCCGATACTCGAGGTTTTTATGTTCTTTTATTGTCTTAACATGGCTATTAGTATGAGGCTCTGACGACGCAATTTCAACTTTAAGGTTTTTTGAAATATTCTTGAAATCATCTATAGCAATGTGATCTTCAAGTTTGGGAACAATGATCAATAACTTTTGTTTTGATTCGGAAATCCTAAGCATTATTTCTTCGTTTACTCTTGAGATACTCTTTACTTGCCAGAAATCATTCTCTTCTGAAGGTATAGCTGCCTTTAAGTAGCTCTCTAAGGCGGTATTAATGGGATTATTTAAAGCAGCAACAGAATCAACAGAATTATAAACAATTTCTTTGAAATTATCTAAAATCACATTTTCAAATTTACTAAGGTCGTCACCTAGGCTATTTCGTTTTGTTTTAATTAATTCAATTATTGTATTAATCTTCGTCTCATAGCTATTTAACATATTAAGTAAAACCATTTGAAAATCGTTTCGAAATTGGAAAGTTGAATCAATTATATTGTTAAGAGATTCGATCGTATTGTTAAATTCTTCTTCTATTAATTTGTGTAAATTAGCGGTAAAATCTCCTAAAAATTTATTAAAATTCTCTTTAAATACTTCTTCGATCGCGTCTTTTACAACTTTCTCCGTTTTTTTTAATTCTAAAGATTCGACTTTCTTGTTAATATCTTTCTTTATATTAGTGATTAATTTGATTAAATACGAGAATTGAGTTTGGGTAACGCTTTTTGTTGATTGACGTAGATCTTCAAGTACGGGTTTTACAACTTTCAGGTTTTCTATACCTTGTACGATGTCATCAATATCTTGTTTCTGAATTATTACATCTTCTTCAATATCTTTCCTTAATTCTTGTGTAGCTTCAAACATAGTATCTAATTCAATAATCTTATTTTTTTGGAATATTGAGATTAAAGAATTCGATATAAGTATTTGTACTTGATTTTTAATGCTTTCTAAATTAGCGTTTATATTACTATAGTAATTTAAAATAGGATTAATTGGAGGTAATGCTAGAAATTGTGAAGGTAAATTTGAACCTTGAAGTTTTATAGGCACGAATAAACCCACTTCAACAAGTTCTTTTATAGTATTAGAAAATTCTTCCTGAGAAACATTTGGCAAAAGAGAAAATAGTTCAAATGAAGATAATGGCTGTTGACCAATACATCGCATGTATAATTCGATTGCTCTATCTGAAAGTTGGATGTTTTTTAATAATTCTTCCATATTGGTCTCATTCCTTTTCACTTTTAATAATAAGTAATATCAATATCTATTTTTTAAAGTTTTTTAGATTAAAGAAAATATTTAAACTATAACTCTCTACACTAAATTATAAAGACGTTAGGTTTTAAATATTATTATGAGCCCCTATGAAGATATTTTTTTCTACTTAGATTTAACCAAGGATATTTTAAAGAAGAAAGAAGTCAATAAAGCCATTAAGTACTATATTTCTGAAAGAAATAAAACAAATATTAAAGGACATTATGGTTTACTCATCTTCCAAGACGCAGGGAATCCTATATTTATAACAGATAAGAAAGACTCTGAAATTATAGAAAATGCCATTGAAGAAAACTGGAAAACTCGTCCTAAAAAACAATCGTTCTTCGAAAACGGGCTTTTTTACATATTTTCATATATAGCAGAAACTGTAAGAAAAAAATCAAGACATAATAGAATTATCATAATAACTGATACCCCTAGCGATCTATCTGAGGATTATACTGAAGCATTATTTGGGTTAGTCTCTAAAATCAAAGTAATACCAACTTTCATAGATATTATAAGAGTTTCAGAAAAAGAAGAACGGTTCTTTAGAGATGATGTGAAATTAAATATTTTGGCAAGCGATACTAATGGTGGAATGTATTATTTATCAGAAAAAAAAGATTTCATAACAATACTAAAAAACCTAATCAAATCCAAGCAAGAAGTGAAAGAACTAGAAGAACAACCAGATAAGATCAAAATTAAGAGGGAAGACTATGATTTTTATTCTCGCTTAGCTAAAAGATTAATTCCATCAAATACAAATGAGGTGGGATTGAAATGTCATCTTTGCCAAGAAGAGATTTGTCCCTGTTGTGCTGATATAAACGATACATTACAGATTTGCGAAAACTGTAATTCTGCGTTTCATAATTGCTGTGTGACTAATTATACGATACAAAATAATATTGGAATACCCCACATTTTTCGATGCCCTAAGTGTGATATTCTCTTAAAAATCGATCAAGATGAAATTGTCGAACCTTATGAAGATGTAAGTGAATCAGTTGATGATTATTTAGAGAAGGAAGAAATTGCTACAGGTTTAGTGGAAAACCCTACTTTTGAGGAACCAGAGCAATTTTATAGTGAAGAATCTTACATAGAAACTAAAGGAACTCCTGATATTGCAATTGGAGAATCGTATGAAGATAATCTCCAAAAAGTTAGGATCGGGGGTTTTTTTGGAAAGACATATACTATTAAAAAAGAAGGCGATAAACTCATCTATCAAAAAGTAAATGCATCCAATGAGTCTGAAATGAATAATAATGCTTACGAAAGAAAAAACGATTTAATTTCAGAACCAAATCCTAATAAAGTAGAGATACCACAACTCTCGAGTCAATCAGGAAACGATTTTAGCGCTAATAGAAGTGGTGAAAAACCGAGCGTTATAAATTGTCCTAGTTGTGGTACCCAGATTGATGAAAAGAATAACGATAAACAATCTTGTCCTTATTGCGGACATACGTTAGAAATTTAAAATTCCTCTATTCTATTTTCATGTAAATTTATGGTTTTTAATAATGAGAACTTAACAAAGATCAATAAAAATAAATAAAAATTCTCTTATAATTTAAAGTAACTTCACTTCATTTTTGGATAAAATTTATACTAAATCTGGATCTAAATATGTTTAAGAAGACATCGGTAAGCTCAGAAGAATTTATATTTTACATCGATCTCACAACCGATTTTATTAAGAAAAAGAACATTATCAAAAACATTGGCGCTTTCATCAAAGAAAAAGATAAGTTTAATACTTTGAGTTCATATGGCTTGTTACTTTTTCAATCTGACGATAATCCTGTAACATTATATGATGAGACTGACTTTGATGCAATTACCGAAATCCTAACTGAAAAGTGGGATACTAGAGAATCAAAAAGAAGTTTTTTTGAAAATGGTTTATTTGAAATATTAGCTTATGTTTTTAGACGAAGTAGAGATGCTCGAAAAAACTATAGGATAATTATAATCTCTGACACTCCTAGTACATTATCTGAGGACTATCATAATGCGCTTTACGATCTTTTAATTAAAGCAAAGAAATTCGATACTTTTATTGATATTATTCGTGTAGGAGAAGAACAGTTCTACAACGACGATGTTAAATTAAAAGTCGTAACCAGTGAAACTCATGGAGGTGTACTCTATTGTAATGATGCAAAATCGTTTTTAAATATTTTAATATCCCTAGTTCAGAGTAAATCCGAATTTAATGTTGTTCACCCGGAAGCAAGTAGTCAAATTTTGAAAGAAGATAAAATATTTTACGAAAAATTAGCTGTAGATTTAATTTCATTAGATCCTGATGAAGAAGAAAAGTGTGATATATGCGAAAAAGAAGTGTGCCCTATTTGTAGTGCTTATTCTGACGAAGTTCACAAATGTTTTAATTGTAACGTGAGGTATCACGCTTGTTGTGCCGCAGATTATTCGATTAACAATAATATCGGATTTCACCATATCTTCAGATGTTTAAATTGCCAAACTCTTTTGAAGTTGGATGAAGAATATGTAGACATGATATACGAAGAAGAATACGAAGAAGAACCAGAAATAGAAATTGTTTCACATGCAAGTGTTGAGGAGAAAATAGAAGA
>JAHQWP010000124.1 GCA_029856235.1 Promethearchaeia archaeon | reverse complement strand
GGTTAAGCCCTATTGTTTAAATTTTGAATTTACTTTATGCTTCTAAATGAAAAAAGTATTTATAAAAAAGAATTGAAGGTTCTTTCTCTTTTGGCTGTATATTTAGCCTATTTACTTTGATTTTCAGGTAAAAATTCCCCTGTTAAACTCTTAACAAGCTTAGTTCCTGCATCAAAAAGGTTCTTCATAGATTTATAGAAAATATCTCCTATAAACTCGCTCATTTTCTTATCTGGCTCTAAACAAACTTCACAATCGTTAACATCATTTAACTCATTTATAAGTTCTTCTTTTCTCTTTTCAAGTACCTTATTGAGTTCTTTCAATTTGCTATCAATTTCATTCAATTCAGAATTTTGATTATTTTCCATTTTTATTACCTCATTTTTATTCTTATTCTGTTTCAGGTCGAACTTTAAGGGAATCAATAATATTAATTATGTCCTCAGCAAGTTCGTATCTCTCATCTCGATATTTTTCGCGAGTTAATCGTTTTTCTACTTTAAGGGGAGTTCCAATTTTCACTCTTATACCTGTTGTTTTAATTGTATTTAAAATCCGTGCGTTTTCAGTATAGATTGCTATCGGAATGATGGGAGCCATTGCTGCAACTGCAAATTTAATAATACCTGCCATTGCCTTTATTTGAACCTCTGGTGTAAGCTTCGATTCTGGAGTCATTGCTACAAGGTCCCCAACCTCATTGAGATAATGGAAAACTTTATCGATTGGTACAGTGTCGTCTTTATCGAGAGTACTACGGAACATTCCTAACGCTTTTAGAACAGGACCATACGCTTGGTGTTTCATCATTTTATGATGAACCATGAAGTGTATTCTACGCCCAGAAACTTGACTTATAATTGCTAAATCTCTTAACGTATTATCGCTTATTGTAGTTAAAATCGCTTTCCCTCTGATTGGTACGTTTTCTTTGCCTTCAATCTTCAAATCAGCGAATGCTTCTAAACCAAATCCTCCTAAACCCTTGACCGCTGCGTATAGAATATCTTTCATCAAATCCTTACTATTTAACTTATCTTTTTCTTCAGTTTTCTTTTCTTCTGTTGATGCTTCAACCATTTTATTCCCTCCTTTATAATTTGTCTATAAAATTACTAACTTCCTCCATCCGTTTCTCGTAATATTCCTTTAACTCTTTTTCGGAAACAAACGAAGGGATGACTTTTTCTAAGTAGATGTCAAAAATTGTAGATAATTTCGTTTTGTGTTGAAGCGACTCGAGAAATTCCTCTCCTAAGTGCTTCAATTGATTAAAAAAGTCTGACATTTTTCTTTTTCCTCTATTCTATGTTTTTTTTTCTTTTCTAAATTTTAATTAATAACTCCAAATAGAGTCTGGAGCGCGGAGCTCTTAGCTCCGCTAAGTTAGCTGGTCCCATTTTCCACATCGTGAACCCCAGCGGGCTATTACTTCATTTCCATACTCTGGCATTTTAACTTGGACTATTTCGCAATTGTTTGGGCAATCACCACAGTTAAAAGCTGATGTAGTGAATTTTATTTCAGCTACTTCAAGACCTCTAAATTCTGTCTCATCTTCGTGTTCTATATAATAATCTCGAACGAGAATAGCCATTCCAAGAGCTCCCATCAATACATTATATTTAGGAACAATAACCTTACACCCTAAGTGTCTTTCGAAAGCTTCTATAATTCCTTGATTATACGAAACTCCTCCCTGAAAGACAATAGGTTCTTCTAAATCTTTACCCTTTCCAACGTTGTTCATATAATTTCGAACGAGTGAATCACATAATCCAGCAATTATATCTTCTTTTGTGTAACCCGCGTTTTGTTTGTGAATCATATCAGATTCCGCAAAAACAGTGCACCTTCCAGCAATACTCACTGGATTTTTTGATTTTACAGCATAATCGCCAAAGTCTTCTATTGGAATACCAAGTCGCGCTGCTTGATGGTCGAGAAACGATCCCGTTCCAGCTGCGCACACTGAATTCATGGCAAAATCTACAATAATTCCATCACGTAAAAGGATGATTTTCGAATCTTGACCTCCAATTTCTAATATCGTTCTAACATCTGGATACAGAGTTTGGGCAGCAACAGCATGAGCAATTATTTCAGTTTTCGCGAGGTCAGCACCAACTATGGCTTTAGTTAAATATCTTGCCGAACCAGTTGTTCCACAACATCGTATCGCATACTCGTGTAAATTTTCACTCTGTTCTATTTTATCTCGCAATTCCCCCATCCCAGCTTTTGCTGAATCGATAGGAGAACCTCTATTTCGTAGAAAAACGCTCGTTAATATATTCCCATCTGGGTCCATTAATACGAATTTACAACTAACGCTTCCTATGTCAATTCCAAGGAACGCATCCTTTAAATCTTCTTCTTTAACTACTTTTTCTGTAACTTCTTCCATTTATACTTACCATTAAACCGAATTTTGAATTAATTGATTACATTCATTGTAAAATATATCCCCGTAATGAGGATATATTTTTTTGTTTCCATTTGATACGAATTTATCATTATTTTTAATTTCTTTATTCCTACGACCATGCATTAAGTCGGAAAATGCCTCTAATCGCGTTCTGAAGCCTTCCATCCCCGATTGTTCATCAAACGAGAAGTAGATTATCGGAAGATCGTATATCTTCTTCAGTTTGTTTGTAATAATGGTTCGGGCAGTTACTTCCGGCATACATAGGAAAGGGTATTCGTGAACAAACCCATCAAAACCCGCTTGAGCTTTGTCGATATATTCTCCCAAAACCCATTGAGCTTCTCCACCGATATCCATAGGCATATATGGATGCGAAAGATGCTCCAACCACTTTCTGTGATAATTTAGGTGAAATTTATGAACGACCCAATCGTAAAGACTTAAGGATTGGTGGATCTCAATTCCCATCTCACCTAATTTACGTCTAATATCAAGGTTTACATAAGGTTCTAAACTAATGTGAATCTCTCCTGAAAGTCCAACCTTTAAAGGACTTAGAGATTTATCAATATCGAGACTATTAAAGTCGTCCTTAATTACATTCTTGAATTTTCTCAGCTCTGGGAGTGTGTTAGCTTCATCAAGTTTAGTTAACAAGTTGTTAAAAATCTTTGTTGTATCTCCTTGATTTCGCTCGTAAGCTCGAAACACACCCTCGGCTGTCTGCATATCGTTTAAGAGTTTGGCTTTTTTTAAGAAAAAGATGATTGCTTTTACAAATTTAGGATAAATGAATAAATCTCTCCTACCACTTACTTCTTGGAGGGTTTTTACCCAGTTAAATTCAAGCAGATCGGCCTGGTCAAGGGGTATTAATGTTATATTCTTATATCCCATATCCTTTAGAATTCTCTCCTGCACGGAAGCATAAAATCCGAACCTACAAGGTCCACAGTCAATCGCCATGACTAGTGTATCTGCTCCTTTCTCAATTGCGTTTACAAAATCCCCTATTGTCGCCTTGAATGGAAAACAAACGAACTCTGGAGAATGCTTAACGCCGATTTTGATTGCCTCACGATTTGTTGGATCAGGAACGACCACATCTAAATCAAGGCTTGTAAAGAGTGTTTTAAAGGCGACCCAATTGGGGCCCATATTAGGGAAGGAAATTAACATCTTAATTCTAAGAAATTTTACCTAGTCAATTATTTGATCAAAACTATGAAATCAAATAACTCATTCTAAAATAAAAATTTACCCATTATAAACAGATTATCAATCGTATGATACTTTTAATAAAAAATTCAACAATATTTAATAATCTCCTCTAAAGAGATTTCACTAGATAACAGATCTAAGGTATGCCTTCTCATATTAATGTCTAATTTGTGTTTTTTTCCATATATATATATTTGGAAAAGAAACTTTAATAACAAAATAGCCTCTCAAAGGTTAAAAAGAGATTCGATACCAAAAAACGAATTTCTTGAAAAAAACTCGAGTCCATTCTTAACGGTGAATCCTACGTCTAATTTCTTTGATGGATTCAGCATTGT
>JAHQWP010000122.1 GCA_029856235.1 Promethearchaeia archaeon | reverse complement strand
CACGAATACGCCTTAGGCTACTCACCTAGGGGCACCTGTGTCGGTTCTGGGTACGATCACGGTGTTTCTTACCGTTGCCTTTTTAATAAATCCTGGGGTCAGCGAAACCTTCCACAATTGGATGGCTATTCATGGTTTGAGCTGGGTCTAAGTTTTACACTATTTACCAGCTTTATTACATTTAAATAGGGAGATATTCGACGGCCCTATTTCACTTACCCGGAATTGTTAGCATACGGTCATGCGTTGCCGCTATTTGTAGCACCGTGGTACAGGAATATAAACCTGTTTCCCTTTCGGACAGTCCAGTTAAGGTTGTCCTTAGGATCGACTAACTCTTCGCTGACGACGCATTGCGAAGAAACCCTTGCCCTTTCGGCGGATGGGATTCTAACCCATCTATGCTTTTACTATTACCAGGATCTGCGCTCCAGGTCGGTCCACAGGAACTCACGCACCTGCTTCTGTCCAACCTGGACGCTCCCCTACCAGATCACGGGGTTCTTCCGCCCGTGCTCTTGGGTCTCGGTAGCAGATTTAAGCCCCGTCCATTTTCGGGGCTATATTTCTCGACAAATGAGTTGTTACACACTCGTTAGGGAGTGGTTACTTCTATACCTATCCTTTTGCTGTTTTAGAAATATAACGCCCTTTCTTTTAACACTTAACCTGCATTTAGGGACCTTAACCCAAGTCTAGGTTGTTCCCTTCTCGGCAATGGACTTTACGCCCACTAACCCGTCTCCCAGGGTCTTAAGCGCTAGCAGTTTCGGAGTTTAAGAGCGGAGTGAAGAATTTCTTCTCCGTGTTCCGCAATTAGTGCTCTACGCCACTAGCGACCTCGCCTGAGGATTGGCTGACACCAACTTCGGGGAGAACCAGCTATCACCGATCTAGATTAGCCTTTTGCTCCTATTCCCAGTTCATCCAAGCGAATTGCACGTCAGCACTGGTGCAGACCTCCATCACCCTTTCGAGCGACTTCATCTTGACCAGGAATAGATCGACCGGCTTCGGGTATTATAACAGTGACTCTAGGCCCTTTGAGACCATTCTTCTGGCCTAATTCCTTAGAAGGAATCAGAACGTCCCTTTGGAATAGCAAAACTACTCCGAGGTACGTGGTTCATCCTAATGTGATAATTAGGTTGCAAGAATATTGGTTTCCCTTTGCCTACGTGCCGTAAGGCACTTAAGCTCGCCACTACTATAAACTCCCTGGCCAATGATTCCAGACTGATGATGCAACCCTAGTCCTCTGTGCTCTGATATTCTGTCACCAGAACTCATTCGCGCAGAATCGATCCTTTCAGGCTGCATCCTTACTAAACTATTTGGTTTCAAGCGCTTTTCACGACCCTTCCGGGTTTCTTTTCATCTTTTGCTCACGCTACTATTTCACTATCGGTCTTGGGACATATTTAGATTTGCCAGCGTGTATCTGGCACATTCGTACGAGAAAACCATCCCGCACTAATCGGGATACCTCGCAGCAGCCTTCCAAATTACAGTTACGCGGCTATCACGCTCTATGGCTCGGCATTTCAGGGGTATTCACCTTCAATGGTGAGGCCGTACGAGGTCCACACTCCACATTTCCCTTGGGTTATCCCCAAGGGATTCGGTTTGATCTGTTCCGCTTTCGCTCGCCGTTACTAACGGAATCACGATTGTTTTCTTTTCCTCCTGGTACTAAAATGTTTTACTTCCCAGGGTTCCCTTTCCCTAGTGGGAATCTTGCGGGTTATTGATCCGCAAGCGGATGTCCGATTGAAGTATCTCGGGGTCAACGTCTACATGCGACTAACCCGAGCTTATCGCAGCTTGTCACGCTCTTCATCGGTGCCCAAGCCAAGATATCCACCAAACAGCGTTGGCGTATTGGCGTCTACTTGAGGAAAGATTCAGATTGCTTGTGAAAAGGCTTGTGTATTCGGAGACGATACTAACTAATACTAATATCGAAATTGAGACTATATTGACATAAAAATAAAAATTGTAAATTATATATTGAGACGAAAATATTGTGGTATAAATATATTTTCATACTTATGGGGAGTTGTGTTCCTTTGAGCACGGGTCATTCATTTCAATTTTTTTTGCTCGTGCTTGGACCGGATTCCTGAAACAACCGAGGGATTGGTCGTTTTAGGCACTTATTTCCCGTGGTATCGTGCATTTTGACCGTAGTCTCTTCTGATACACTTCCATAAGGCCGTTGTCCGCTATTGGTGGTATGTCATCATGGGTTCGATGAGATATGTTTCACATCCAATAACTTGTCGACGCTAATAGGGATAAATACAGATCACAAATTAAAAATTCATCGACGAAATATTAGAGTAATCTCTCAATTAAAAATTTTATGGTGAGTATTGATAAACTTTAAAAGGGAGAGGCTGTCTTTTCAATAGATATATCATTTTTTTAAAAAAGTTAGAAATTTAATATTCGATTGGATTTATTATTCTTTGACTCACTTTCATTTTAAAAATCTTACCAAGTTATCTTTAGTATCCATTTTATCATAAATCAAGATGAGTTTTAGCGAGCGAATTATGAAAAACAAGATTTTGATCGGCACCTCTGGGTGGGGGTATGACGAGTGGTTAGGCCCCTTCTACCCAAAAAGTTTGAAAAAGGAAGATTATCTTTCTTATTATTCGGAGATTTTTTACACGAACGAGATAAACACTACTTTCTATAATATTCCATCCAAGTGGGTTGTAAAGAACTGGGCAGATAAAACTCCGTCAGATTTTTTATTTTCAGCGAAATTGCATAAATCGATCACTCACAAGCATAAGTTAGATGTTGATTCAAGTTCACACGACTTACAATTATATTTAGATGCGATGGAGCCTTTAATTACATCGAGGAAACTTTTAGGCTTCTTAATACAGTTGCCTCCTTCCTTTAATAAGGGCGATCATTTCGGTAATTTAAAAGAGTTTATACGAAATTGGCCGGGTAACCCAAAAGCAGATGGGTATCATCTAATTTTAGAATTCCGGCATTTGTCTTGGATGGACGACGATGTTTTTGCGTATTTAAAAAAAAACCACCTTACCTATTGTGCTGTATTAGAGCCTTTATTACCTCCTCGAATGGATGTTACCGATCCACAACTTGCCTATATAAGATTTCACGGGTATGGAAAAAGTATATGGTTTGATTATTATTTTAAAGAGGAAGAAATTAGAAAATGGGCTACTTCAATTAAAGAAGTAATTGATAAAACCGATCGGGTTGGAATTTACTTTAATAATCATTTTTCGGGATATGCTGCTAAGAATTCTCTAATGATGATGCGAGAGTTGGATACTCTTCCTAGAAACGAGCCAAAAAAGGTAAGTCTTTTAGATATCAAGAAAAAATCTGGTACATACTCTTCGGGTCAAACGGGGTTAGATAAATTTTTAAATTAGACTGTAAATTTACCTTATAAAGATTCAAGAATAGAATTTATTGGTAGGAAGAGTTAGTTAGAGTTTGAATCGGGATTTATTGAAGATAGGCTTTATTGGTGCGGGTTCTATAGGGAGTATGTTCGGAGGTTATCTTGCTTCTATTCATAGTGATGAAAATCCATTAGAGATTATTTTTTTTTGTAGGAAAGACCATAGAGACGCGATTAATAAGCATGGTTTAGAATTACTGGCTGTAAATAGTAATTTGGTGTTAAAAAATATTAAAGCGTACGAAAATGCGGAAGAATTTACCGAAACATACAGTATTGGTGATGATTACCAGTTTGATTATCTTTTCATAACGACTAAAGCATACGACACTAAGACCGTTATGATTCAGTATAAGGGGCTAATAGAATCGAGTAATTTGGTAATAATTCTACAGAATGGTCTTGGGAACGAGGATGTAGTGAAAAGGAATTGCGACGAGAATAAAGTTATAAGAATCGTTACTTCACACGGTGCACTATTGGAGAAACCGGGTAAAGTGCGCCATACTGGCTTAGGATTTACGGAAATTGGATTTGTGTTTTTGAAACCTCAAATTGGGAATAATA
This sequence comes from Promethearchaeia archaeon, assembly GCA_029856235.1. Lineage (GTDB taxonomy): Archaea > Asgardarchaeota > Lokiarchaeia > Sigyniarchaeales > SOKP01 > SOKP01. Next base: position 24,831 of record JAHQWP010000122.1, on the reverse strand, counting down.
AGGATTACGATCAGGCTTATGAGAAAATAGTTTTATTAAAAACATTACTTGATTTGGGAGGAATAAAAACTGATATCGTAGACGATATCATTAAATGTTCTTGGGAAAAAGCATTAGTAAATATTGGAATAAACGCGTTTGCTGCTTTAACTCGCCTAAATAACGGTGAACTTCTAGAAGATGAATACTTGAAACGGTTAATGGGTATAGCTGTTGAGGAAGCTTTAGAAGTTGCCAAATTAAAAGAAATAACCCTCTCTGATAGAGATTATGTAGATCTGATGTATTCTGTTGCTGAAAAGACTTACGACAATAAGAACTCAATGTTGCAAGATATTTTAAAGGATAAACCTACAGAAATTGACTTTCTCAACGGGAAAGTTGTAGAACTTGCAAATGATATAGGTGCAAAAGCCCCGATAAACGAGTTATTAACATTTTTGATAAAGGGATTAGAAAGATCATTCAAGTAGGGAATTTATGGTTTTAGGGTCATGAAGTATGCGTTTTCGCCGTCTCGGTAATACTTTTCTTTTATGCTATGAGTTTGGAAATTGAATTTTTTGTACAAATTAATAGCAGTATAATTACTCACTCTTACTTCCAAGACAAACTCGTCGATCTTATACTTTTTCAAATTTTTCATAGAATTGGCCAAAATAGCTGATGCGACACCTAGGCGCCTGTATTTTTTTAATACAGCTATAGATACTAAATGTCCTTTGTTTACTAACTTCAAACTATGTATTGCGGGAGTTCTTTCAACTCTCCACATAATGTATCCAACAATTTTTCCGTTATCGTTGCACGCAACAAGGAAAGCTTCTGGATAATTATCCAATATGCTTTTATAAAAGAAGTAGGGATAATCTTCGGGTAATTCTTTTTCGTTTACTACAATAACTGCGTCTAAATCTTCTTGTGTACATCTTCTTACTATTATAGGCTTAATATCACTAAAGTCGTCAGAGTAATTAATGCGAGTATCTTTGTCTGTACCCATAGTTGTATGAGCTCGTCTTGTAGTTCTTGATATAAAATATAATTACTAGATAAATAATATTTTAGAAATTATTAAGCTTTTTTAATTAGTAAATTGGTTTAAATTCAATCTGTTAAAATTTTGAAAGCATCTTCTTTTTGTTTTTTTATATATTGTATTATGGTATCTAAAGATGCTTGAATGTTACTTTTATTGTCAAATGTCTCAATTATGTTTTTTAATTCTTTTTCTTTAGCATTTTTTAGTTTAGTAGCAATTTTTATCATTTCTGGTAATGTTCGTACGATATTATCTACGATTGTGACATCCGCCCATAAAGAAGTTCTACTAATTGGATTTAAATCAACGGCTATTACTTTTTTTCCTATTTTTTTCAATGCTTCCGTTCTATCTCCGTCTTCTAAAGGAACAAATACGACGTCAGCAATTTTAATACCATTGGGATCGACATTTCTTCTATTGCTGGAGAGTTCTTCGATTTCAACCAAAATCGTTTCTTCTACTCCTAGTATTTTTATAGCCCCTGCATCTTCTAAGACTTTCTTAATCGCTTCTATTCTACCCTTTTTCCTGTAAAACAAGTTAATCTCAAGTGGAGCATTTGTTATTTTTGATAGTTCTACCAATCTTCTAGGGCATAAAGCCGCAGTATTCCCATTAACGCTTATAATTGGGTTTTTAGCAAGATATAATAGCGCAACGGCTGCTTTTATGGCTTTTTTTGCGATCTCACTAGTTTTTTCTCCCAACATGTAATCAAAGCATTCTCCTCTTCCATGAGCGATTAATCCCGCTTCAGCAACGATCAATTTTTTCATACCTTCAATGATATCGTGTCTATATTTTAGACTTTCATAGCGAGGATGATCTTTAGGGACATCGTGATCTTGGTTATTATTTGTACTCATAATTAATAGGGTGCATAATAAGAGTTGTTTATATAGTTTGAAATAAAGAAAAACTATTAATCTTTTGGATCCTTTTTATTTTTGTTGATTAATATGAGTTCACCCGAACAACGGAAAAGTAAAGATTTACAGTTGTTTCAAACGAAACGGTTATTAAATCAGTTAAAGGAGAAGAAGGGTTTTCACACGGAGTTAGTTTCTTTATATATTCCTCACGATCGTAAAATTTCTGATGTAACTAATCATCTAAAGAACGAAGTAAGCGAAAGTCAGAATATCAAATCAAAACTTACAAGGAAAAATGTATTGGATAGCATATCAAGCTTGATGGGTCAGCTAAAAAACATAACGGAAGTACCTGAAAATGGATTAGTAATGTTTTCAGGAGCAATCCCACAAAATAATACTCCCGGAACTGAAAGGAACGAATTATATATTGTACATCCTCCTGATAAAGTATTAACCTTTAGATATCATTGTGCAAGTGAATTTTTATTATGGCCATTAGAGGAGATGCTTCAAACAAAGGAAACGTATGGATTACTTGTAATAGGGCGAAAAGAATCTGCTGTAGGATACCTTACGGGTAATCACGTGGAAATTGTGCGAGACTTTACTTCTGGGGTTCACGGTAAGCATAGAGCTGGAGGTCAATCACAAAAAAGATTTGAACGGCAAATGGAAGAAGCAGAAACCAGATTTTACAGAAGAATCTCTGAAGAAGTCAACAAATTATTTCTTAGTATGGAAGATTTACAAGGAATTTTTATTGGAGGACCAGGTCCATCGAAAGAAAAATACGTAAATGATGAAAGTTTAGATTATCGGTTGCGAGATAAAATTTTAGATGTTGTAGACCTAGGTTATGGAGGAACCGAAGGAATTCGTGCTTTGATTGAAAAGATAAAAGATAAAATTGCTAACGTTAAATTCATTAAGGAGAAGGAAGTGATGCAACTTTTTTTAGAGGAAATTTCAAACGAAACGGGAATGGCAGCATACGGTCTTGAGGAAGTACAGAAAGCTTTAAATATGGGCGCTGTAGATAAATTAATACTTTCTGAAAAATTAGATACTGTACAAGTAAATATAGAGTGTACTAATTGTAATTATAAGGAATCTCGGACTGCGAGAGAAGCAGGACTTGGAAAATTAGAAATTGCAATTCAAGATGAAAAATGCCCTGAATGTAGTTCTAACTCGTTTAACATTGTAAAAACGGTTTTACTAATAGAGGAACTTGGGTCTATAGCAGAAACTGTGGGTACTGAAGTAATAATTATTTCTCCGGATACTGAAGAGGGAGAAATGTTATATAGCACCTTTGGAGGAATTGTAGCTATTCTTCGTTTTAAGCTTACATATTAAAAGGAATTTCATAACTTTAATCAAAAAAATATTAGTTTTTTTAATACTATGGGATTATAATGGAAAATAAACCGAATAGATTAATAGTTGGATTAGGATGAAAATAGAAGAAATGTTATTGAAGCTAAAAATAATTATGTTTGGAGGGAAAGGGGGAGTTGGAAAGACTACTTGCGCTTCAAGTGCTGCAATATGGGCAGCAGAACACGGGAGAAACACGTTGATCATTAGTACTGATCCAGCTCATTCATTGGGAGATAGTTTAGGAATTAACCTTCCGCCAGGTGAGGCAACAAGGATACCGGGAGTAAATAATTTAACCGCGTTAGAAATAGATCCAAAAGCAGATGTTTCAGAATACAAAGGACTCACGGCCATGAACCCCTTAGAAGGAACTGATATGCCGGATGTTATGGGGGGTTTTCCTTTGATGGAAGATTTACAAGACATGACATCAATGAGCCCTCCAGGTATCGACGAAGCTTTCGCTTTATTGAAAGTGTTAGAATTTATTGAGACTGAGCACGATTATGATTTAGTTATTTTCGATACTGCTCCAACAGGACATACTCTTAGGTTTTTAAGCCTTCCAGAAACATTATCGGGATGGATTGGCAAATTATTGAAGATGAGATTAAAACTTGGAAACCTAATGGGATTAATGAAAAGTCTGTTTACGAGCGCAGATAAAAAAAAAGATAATTCCTTAGAGGTTCTCGAAAGATTAAAAGAATCAATTCTTAGAGCGCGAGATGATCTTACTAATCCTTTGAAAAACTCATTTGTAGTAGTTATGATACCAGAAGAAATGGCAATTTCAGAAACGGGACGTCTTCTAAACGAGTTGTATAAATATAACATACCTGTTTCAAATGTAGTTATTAATAATTTATATCAAGATGATGACGATTTATGCGATTTCTGTAAATCTCGAAGGAAAATGCAACATCGCAATTTACTAAAGATTAAAGAAGTTATCGAAGAAGGATTTGGGAAAAGTTTAATAAAGATACCTCTTTTTCGAGAGGAAATTAGAGAATACGACAAATTAAAAGAGTTTAGCGCGCATTTAATAGCGTAACCTTATTCTTTTACCCCATTTAAATATGTACAGTAGAGACATAAGTTAGTATTACCACAGGGGTATCCACATTCTTTACAGGTATTATAAGGCATTGACTTATAATTATTAGAAAGAGTTTCAGACATTTCTAAAAAACCATTAAGCAAATTGAATTCAATTTCAGGGCTATATTTCTTACAATCTTGAATGAATTCAAGCACTCTTTTTCTCAAAATCGGATCTTTTTCTCTATAGGGACAATGCGAAGGATAGTAATCAATTTTTTTCAAGTTTGAGTAGAGGAAAATTTCTTCTTCTGGAATCTTCATTAAAGGGGTGATTTTTTTAACGAAATATTTTTGTAATTCTTTAGATTTTTCTTTAAACATATACTGATTTGCTATGAGTTTGAACCTTTTAAATAATATATTCATCAAAAAAGTTTCCGCTATGTCTGTTAAGTTATGACCCATAGCGAGAACGTCTGCGCCTAATTCTTTTGCGGTTTCGTTCAACAGTCTTCTTCGAAATGTTGCGCAAAAATTACAAGCGTATTTATTTTCCGATGTGTGTTTTTTTAATTCTACGATTTCATCTAAAGATATTCCTGTTTTTTCTTTAAACGACACAATAATGTGTTCAATACCATACTTCTTACAAAATTCAATTGCGTTTTTGGTGCTATTGATTCTGTAATTTTGAATGCCCTCGTCAATCGTGACTGCTATTATCGGTTTTGAACTATAGTTATTTTCTTGGATTTTAATGAGGTTGTAAAGTAATGCAAGAGAATCTTTTCCACCAGAGACTCCAACAACGATTTGATCTCGTGGTTTCAGCATTTTATACTTAGATATTGTCTGGAAGATATTTTTCTCGATTCTATTTGTAAAACAGGTAGTACAAATTAGCTCACCAGAATACTTTCTATGAACTACTATTGTCTTTTTATTGCAATAATCGCAAGTAGCGGTTTTCATAAAGACATTGTAGCCATTATCATGATTGTTAATTACGATCACGTCAACCGGTTTATTAGAGCCAAAAAAGGCCAAATCCGAAACTTACAAATGATAATACGAAGTTCCCAACAATGAGACCTAGGGCTATAAATCTTATAGTATTTAAGACGATACTTTTAATTTTTCTTTTATCGTCATACCAGTATTCGTATGTTACTTCAAAAACTGAACCTTTTTGAAGTGAAGTAGTTTCTGGTAAAGTGACTAAAACCGTATCTTTAAAGCCATCTCCAATGTCGTCAACTAGTTCATATTTGTCTTTTCCTAGGAGAATTTCACTGTTAGGGTCCCCTTTTTGGGCATCTTTGAGCAAAATTTTTACAGATTCTACGCTTTCAACGCGGTATTCTGTTAATTTGCATTCGGTGTCTGTTCCCTTATAAATTAAGCGATCTTTTTTCTTCCGTGTAGAAGAATAATTTTCTCCAAATTTCCAGTTCACTAATTCCTTTAAGAATCTGTCGCCATCGAACACTGGTAATGGCATCATATTAAATAGTGTTATTGAAAAAGAAATTGTAAAGAGCCACACGAGTTCTCTTAACCAAAAATCTGGCCAATTGCTAGTAAAAAATTTTGCAAAATCATTTTTATGCATCCAGTAATATGTACTTTGAACACCGATAAAAACTCCAATGACCTCAACATCTATGATGTAATCCATTCCGAGATCTGAAGTAAGATTAATCGCCTTTAGATTAAAATCGGTTAATAACAGCTCTAACGTGTCGCCACTCATTTTATTTATTGCAGTTCCATTAACTTTTGTAATTAAAATATCTGTCTCGGAGTTGCTCGAAAAATTATAAGTTATTCTTATCGCAGTTCCGTTTGGTATATAATTATAGCGAATTTTTTCGTATATATCATATCGAGGTCCTAAAGTGACATTTTTTTCAGATGAGAAATCAGAAACGGGATTATAAGTTTTAAACGTTAAATTGTCTCCAATTGAGAATTTTACACTTGTAGTGTTACTTAACACAGAAGTAAGACTAATATCCTCGTTTAAATTCAAGTATAGAAAATCTGCGTCTGGATCTTCAGAATTCTTTATAGCTACGATGGCATCCCAAGGTTCAAGATTTCCATAGTTAAAACCTCCATCTTGAGCAGGTAGAGCGCTATAAACTTGAGTAACTTGCGTATAAAAAGGAGATACTAACAAAGCATAATTAATTATTAATAAAAAAGCTATACCCGCAGTAATAGCATTAACAAATGTGCCCGCAGCAGCTATTCTTAATCGAGTACTTCTATGAAATTTGGACGATCTTAATCCTCTTTCGTCAACTTCAACGAATGCACCAGGAGCGACCAAAAAGAATACACCAGCGCCCATAACTCCGGTTGATTTAACCTCTACTCCATCATTATTAGCAGAGATCCCATGTGCAAATTCGTGAGTTGTCATAATAAATAACAACGGTAATATTATATAAAATAAGGTAGGTAAATCGACTGTAACCCCCGGAATGAGCGGAGTAATAGCGTTCAGTGGACTTGGCTGAAAAATCAATGTAATTATGTTTACAAAGAAAAAATAAAAGCCAAATATTGTAAATCCGAAGGATACAAAAATTCCAATATTCCAAAAAATACGCCAAAACTTTGGAGATTTTAATGAAATTTTTCTAATAAACTTGTTGAGCTTTTTAGTTTTAAACAAGATTAAAAAGGGAAAGAAAAAGGTATATGCTTCTTTCCTGTTTCTTAAAGCAAAGACAAGTACGATTACAATAATCCAAAAGATTAGCGATACGACAAACCAAGGATTTAGGAGGAAATCCGTAATAATATTAAGTAAACTCATGAAGTCTTATTTCATTCCGTATTATTTAATAAGTGTGTTAATTAAGAATAAAAATTAAGCTTATTCATTTTAACTTAAAATTAAGGGTATTATTTAAGGAATTAAATGAAGTTTTTTTAAAATCCAATTATCGATTAGAAATTTTTGAGAAATGTTCTTTTGTGCAACGGAGTGATTTTTAATAGCTGATTTCGGCACCCAATCTTCGATTTCATCAAACTTTATTAAAAATGCTTTATCGGTTTCTCCTAAAATTAATCCATCAATATCGCTCATTTCGTTGCTATTAACGCCTCTATTAATCGGCTCATTTAAAGGGATTTTGTAATCCTCAACTAGAGTACTTCCGATATTATTAGTTTTCTTTACTTCTTGGGATGAAGAAGTTTTTGTTTTAATACTACGCGCTACTTTTTTGGGGAGTGTTGAATGTATTATTTTTTCATGCAAAAAATGTGATAAAAGCAGCCTTAAAATTTCTGTTTGAGCAAGATCAAGCCTTTTTGAATATTTTCCGATATTAATCCATAGTACTTCGGCTTCTTTATCTTCCCAATTAAACGAGATGGAAGTTTTAGTGTCTTTATAGTTATGTTGGCTTTGCCAATTAAGAGCTTGACGATTTAATACCCTTAAAATTAACACTATTTCTTCTAACGAAAATTTAATAGATTTACCCTCTTTTGATGATGGTTTTTCCCATATTCCATTGGGTTTCTTTTTAAAACAATGCATAAAAGTAAACGGGTCTGAACTTGAAGAACTGCTCACTATTATGCCCGTATTTTGTCCAAAAAAGCTTTTTGAATGCGAGTCAACCATTTGTTTAAAATCTTAAGTTTATTTTAAATAATTGTAAGTTAATATACTTTAAACTAAAAAAACACCACTACAATCCTTCCTAAAAATGATAAGAAATTAAAAGATATAAAAATTATAAGATTTATAACCCAAATGAGATATTCATAAGAAAAAACCTTAGCGGGGTGGGCTAGCCTGGTTTATGCCGCAGGGCTCATATCTCGACAATGTGTGGAAATATAATTTTCTCACGCTTTTGGATGAGACACCCTGAGATCGTTCGTTCAAATCGAACCCCCGCTACTTTTACCTTTATTCTTAGCTAAATTTTCAAATAATCATAAGAAATATTAATAAAAAATCAACAAGATATTAAAATTAAGGGAGGATTAGTTATATTTAACGCTTAATAATCAATTCTATATTAATGAATAACTGATAAAGGGTATTGATTTTAAAAAAATTCTTCAATATGAAATAAATTATGAGTGAAACACGAACTTTTGAATTTTCTCCCGCAATTCGTTGTTGGGTCAAACATCTTGCAGAGGGTAGGTTTAATGCTAAAAAAAAGTCATTATTCACAATCTTTGGCGCTCTTAAAAGAATTAGGCTTGTTGCTACAATTACTAATAAAGAAGAATTTGTTAGCAAAAAACAGAATGATATTAATTCTCCGACAGAAGAAATAAGCACTAACATACGATTTGAGCTTGATGATGGCACCGGTATAATTTCAGCTGTCAAATGGGACGTTGATTCAGAAAAATATAAAGATTTAAACATAGGAGATATGGTTGATGTTTTAGGCAGAGTCGGATATTATAGTGAAAAGGTACAAGTTAACAATATTAGATTAATCAAAAAAATAACAGATCCTAATTACATTTTGCTAAGAGAAGCCGAAGTTATTAAGAAAATAAAATTTGGAGAGATACAAGAAATTCCTAAGATCGAAGAAGGTGGTTCGGATATAGATGAGGATTCGTTTTTCGATAATTTATCAGACGATATTGACATTGATCAATTATTTGGAGAAAGCAAACCTTCTAAAGCATCAAAAGTTGATACTATTAAAGAAGAAATCTTTTCTACAATATACGAATATTCACAAGATGGAAATGGGATCAGTCTCGAAGAATTACAAGCAAGATTAAAAATTCCCGAAAATAAACTTAGAACATATATTAACGATTTAGTAATGGAATCTCGAATCTACCCTACGGAAGAAAATATCTATCAGAGTTATTGAAGAAATCTGGTTTTTTAAAATCGTAAAATTTTTTTTGTAGGATTAATTATTAGAACTATTAAAGATAGGTAGAATAATATGGACATCAACAATTATGACGAATTAATAGATAAAGCTTACGAGAAGATTCCCGATAATGTAAAGAAATTATCTAGGTTTGAAATTCCAAAAGTTGAAATAAGAATTGAAGCTAAAAACACATACATTACAAACTTTAACAAGATAATTAATACTTTAATTAGAGATCGCAAGCATTTCATAGGTGTGTTTCTGAAAAAGGTAGGAACAATGGGAGAAATAAGAGGACAACAATTGTTTCTAAAAGGTATCTATAAAGAACAGGTACTGAACAGGTTGATTGAACAATATTCAAAAACGTACGTATTATGTAGGATTTGTAATAAACCTGATACAAATATTCAAAGAGAAGGGAAAAAAAATTATCTTAAATGTACCGCTTGCGGCGCACGGGAAGAAATTAGAGAAAAATAAATGTGCTATATTGAGGACTAAATGAAGGTATACCTTAAAATCCATAGAAGGAATGATATTGAAACTGTCGCATGTTGTGACGAGGATTTATTAAATCGAGTTTTTACAGAAGGGGATTTAAGAATTGAGATCAACTCCAATTTTTATGGAGGAGACCTTCTGACCATGGAGCAAGCGATGGAGATTTTAAAGCAATCCTCGTATTTTAATATTGTTGGGGAAAATATAACTAATAAGGCTATAGCCCTTCAACTCCTACCGAAAGAGGGAGTAAGAAAAATAAATAGTATACCAATGGCAATGAAAATGATGTTTTAATGCCTCACAGATTTTGTGCAATATGTGGTTCAGAACTAGATGAAAACGCACCTCATTTTGGAATGTGCCTTAATTGTTATTTAGAGGAGAATCCTTTATTTGAATTACCTAAAAGTTATAATTTTAGGCTATGCATGGATTGCTTGAAATATTCAAAAAAAGAAGAATGGTTCGAACCTGTCGAAAACGAAATTTATCTCGTCATCGAAGAAGTTTTAAATCGTTTTTTGTTAAAGAAATACACAAGACAAGGTTTAATCACCTTTTCTTTCTCATTTGATAAATTATTATATTCTTCTCGGAATCTTTTAACATCTTTAGATGTTATCATAACTGGAGAGATGGCAGGAAATCATAAATTTACGCACCAAGAAACACTAAGAGTAATTATAGATTACGAACTGTGTAAAAACTGTGCCAATTTAAGAGGAGGAATGTATTATCTTTCGATCGTTCAATTAAGGGTGAAGGATAATACTCAATTTGGCATTATAAAAGAAGTCTTAGAGGATATTTCTATACTAGCTGAAAATTTATTTAGTAGAGACGACAAACAATACATCGCAAAAATAGAGGATCAGCCACTTGGTGTTGATCTTTATTTAAGCACAAACGAGCTAATGAACCGGATAATTTCGCATATTAAAGCGAACCACCATTTCATTTTAAAGAGGACGAAAAAGCTTGTAGGAAGAGATTCTCAAAAGGGAAGAAATATCTATAGACTGAAATCACTTATAAAATTTTTACCATTTAGAAAAAACGAATATATTTTAATCAACGATTCAAAATACTTCATCGAGAGTTTAACTAAAAACAGGGTTATGTTAAGAGACGAAAAACAAACGAAACTAGTAAAAAACTTTTCATTTTTCTTTGAAGATAAAATTAGAATTAAAAAGTTAGAGGAGGAGGAATAAGTGGAAAATAAACAAGGAGAACCTGAAGAAGAAAGAGATGAAGAAATCGAAAATGGAATTGGTGACGACGACATTGCTAACGATTTTAGCAAAAATATAGACGATTTAGAAAAAAAAAAATTAGATTCTAAACGCGTTAGAAACATAGACCAAACAAAGAAACGAGCAACGGTAGATTCCGTATTTGACGAAAGAATGTATTTACAATTGAACAAGTTATTAAAAACTGGAACCCTAAACCGAATTGAGGGTATTATCTCTGCGGGGAAAGAAGCAAATGTTTACCTTGCGTATGGTCAAAAAAATGAAGAATACGCAATAAAAATATATAAAATTGATACAAACACTTCAAGGTGGATGAGAAATTACATTATTGGAGATCCTCGATTTAAAAAAATACCTAACAATGTATCTAAGATTATTTATCTTTGGGCTAGTAAAGAGTTTAAAAATCTTAAGAGAGCATATAAGGTAGGGTTAAGCGTTCCCGAGCCAATTTACGTCAAAAATAATGTTTTAATCATGGAATATATTGGTTTTGAGTCGATTCCAGCTCCAAAGCTTAAAGAGATAAAAGCGCCAAAGGATCCCATTGATCTTTTAAATGAAGTCCTTAATTTTATGAAGGATTTGTATCAAAAAGCAAATTTAGTTCACGGCGATTTATCAGAATTTAATATTTTATATCACAATCAAAAACCGGTAGTAATTGATATTTCCCAAGCTGTAACAGTTCATCATCCAAAAGCAGAAATCTATCTGGTGAGAGATATCACGAATATATTTAATTACTTTGAAAAAATTGGAGTAGAAGTACCTAATCCTGAAGAATTTTACTATGAAGTAATTAATTTAAATTAGATAAAAATATAATTGTTCATTATTGAAGTTATTAAATTTAAATGAATATTATGAAAGTTGGAAAAAATAGGATTGCCGTAATAATTGGAAAAAATGGAGAAACTAAAAAAGATATAGAAGAGTCTTTAGGAATACAAATCGTTTTAGATAGTAAAACTGGGGATTGCGAGTTCAAACCCATAATAGAACATCCGAATTACACTCCACTTAACATATTTTCGGCACAAAAAGTTGTTAACGCAATAAACAGAGGTTTCAACCCAGTAAAAGCTATGAAATTATTAGACGAAACCTTTGATATAGAAGTTTTTAATCTCTACGACCTATTAGGGAAATCTGAAAAGAAAATAAAAAGATTAAAAGGAAGAATTATAGGTAGGAACGGTGAGATGAGAAAGGCAATAGAAAGGTTCGCAGAGAGCTATCTATCTGTTTATGGAAAAACGGTTTCTATTATCTCTGACTACGATAATTTGCAAATCGCAAGAAAAGCTGTAAATATGTTGCTAAGCGGGATTCCTCACCACACGGTCCTTAAATTTCTAGAAAATAAATATAACGATAAGAAAAAGGAAGAATTTAGGAAAATGTATAAACCCCAATTTTAGCATCTTGTTACGCTTTTTAATCACATTTCATGCTCGAGATTGAACCTAAAAGATCTTTTCCATATATTATTTCCTTAACCTCAGCATTAAGTTCTAGAAGTGTTTCAATCTTTTCGTTTACGTATAGCTCTTCAAAGAATTCTTTTTTATTGCTAGATCGTATTTCAAAACTTTTAATGGAGTAGTAATTTTCTGAGTATGATTTGAATATTACGATATTTCTTGGATAGATGCTTTTTTCTTTAAGATAAATTGCCCAACCTTCATAAAAATAGTCTACATTGATAGAAAATAGATTTTTCCACTCCTTTAAGTTATCTAAAACCGCATTAACTTCGTTTTGAGTTTCGAGACTAAATTTATGATCCATATAATTATTATAAGAAATGAATTTAAAAAGGAGTAAGAAAAATAAATTTAATCAAATGAGAGCTCTCTTATATTTAAAATGTCATTTGATAATTTACTTTCATTAAGATTCTTAGTTATGTCGTTACTAGCAAATGATTGAACGCTTGATATATTTTGTCCAAAAATTTGTGGTGATTTAATGCCTGTTATGAGGAGCATAACTCTTAAATAACCTTCAAACTCATCGTTAACTCTAGCCCCCCAGATTACCATAGCATTGTTTACATCCATTTTTTCTGATATTTTCTTTGCCACAGAATTTGCTTCTGCTAGAGTCATATCGTTTCCTCCACAAATATGAATTAGAGCGCCCTTTGCACCATCAATTGAGACATCTAGCAGGGGTGAGTTGAGTGCATCTTCGATAGCATCTTCTACACGATTATCCTTATTACCAGATTCACCTACTCCTACTATTGCTACTCCTCCTGTACTTAAAATTGTTCTAACATCAGCAAAATCTAAGTTGATCAGTGAAGGTAATGATATTGTTTCTGTTATTCCTTTAACCATCGTTGCTAAGACTTCATCGGCAACGCTAAACGCCTCTATTATAGGTAAGTCAGGAGCAATATCTAAAAGGCGATTATTATCGATCACTACTAACGTGTCGGCATACTTCTTTAGTTCATTAAGACCTGTTTGGGCTTTATCGATCCTCCCTATTTCAGTCTCAAACGGTAAAGTGACTACGCCAACCACTATTGCACCTTCAAGTTTAGCAATTTCTGCAACAATAGGAGCGCTTCCGGTTCCAGTTCCCCCTCCTTCTCCACAAGTAATAAAAACTAAATTTGCTTCTCTTAATACTTTTGTTATATCTTCACGTGATTCTTCTGCTGCCGCTCTACCTATGTCTGGGTTACCTCCCGCACCTAAACCACGCGTTAAGTTTTTTCCAATCAGCATTTTTATGTGCGACTCTACGCTTTCTAAGTGTTGGAGATCCGTATTCACAGCAACACACTTAGCACCCCGAATTCCTATTTTCATTAATCGATTAAGAGTATTATTTCCAGCTCCTCCACAACCTACTATTTTTATATTAGCGTAACCAAAGTTTTCTCGAGCAGGTTGAACCACTTCTCTTTTTTTAGCATTCCTTATCAGAGATTCCATTAAAAAACAACAGATCGTTTTGTTTTTGTTATAGAAATAATATAAATAAAAAATTAGAATCAATATGATATTCACATATTACCTACAAAATACGCTAAAAGGTTTTAATTAATAGAAAAATCACGGTTTACCGAAGGATTAAAAATATTTGTAACGGTTTGATCTTTAACAAGAATTATGTTGGGAAGGAGATAAGGAAAACGGTTAGAAAAAGTGAGATTGTAAGCACCTACATTTGTAAGAACGACCAAATCTTCTTCTTTTAGGTCGTTAGTAAAGAAATAATCTTTTGCTAAAACATCTTGATCAGTAGGTATAATTCCCGCGATTGACGTTTTAAATTTGTGTGGTTGCTCAATTTTTGTAGCATTGTAAAATCTTATGGAGGATTTTGCAAATTTGGGACAAATGTGATTTCCTATATTTAAAAAAATCCATCTATCTTCCGTAACCTTTATAATTTTCGCAATAAGCAAGCCAGCATCCCCAACTAAATAACGTCCTGGATCAAAATAGATGTTTTTAAATTTAATCTCAAAATTATTGATTAGGGAATTAATTTTTGTTGCTAATTCTCTTAATTGATTTTCTGGCATTATAACTGCTTCAGGAAATCCACCTCCCAAATTAATGTTATCTATTTTTATTCCAGCATCGAACAAAACTTTAGTACTATCTAAAAGGATATTTACATTTTTTACAAATAACTCAAAGTTATTCATCTGAGTAGAGTAATGAGATAATAAGGTTGTAACTTTGAGATTTTTGCATTCATTAATAATTTTTTTTAATTGTATTACATTTAACCGATTTAATAAAATACCCAATTTGCTTCCGTATTTTTGAGCATTAATTCTTAGGCAGATTTCCTGTATAATATTCGATCTTTTAGCAACTGAGTTGATTTTAATTAAATCATTGATATTATATACTACTATTTCTTTAATCTTTTCTTGCACGCATTTTTCGATAAGTTCTTGGGGCAAATAAGGACCTCCTACAATTATCTTATCTGGAGGAAAATGTAATTTTAAGGCTAGCTTTAATTCAGGTAGTCCAATTAATTCGGCACCTAATCCTTCTGATTGAACAATATTGCAAATTTCAGGAAGGAAGTTAGCCTTGAACGAATAGAAACACTGAAAATTATCAAACACAGATCTAAAAACTCTAAGAAAGGTGTTTATATTATTCCTGACCCTATTTTCTAAAAAAATAATGAGGGGGGTAGAATTAGTTTTTAAAATTTCATTTAGTAGGACTTTATCAACTAAAACCTCTCCTTCCTTTTTGTTAAAATAGGGATTACCAGATATTTTTTTCATTTTATCCACCTTGTTTAAAAATTAATTCTTGATATGTTTCGTGCGTGCGTTTTGCTACTATATCCCAAGAAAAATTTTTATGGACTTTATTTCTACCTTCCAATCCTAAATTTCTGCTTAATCGTTTCTTTTTTAGTAGCATTACGACTTTATTAGCGATGTCTATGTAATCGTCAAACCTAACAAGTAACCCATCAATTTTATCTCTTATCACTTCCGGTGTCGCCCCGATGTTTGCACCAATAACGGGTTTGCCAGAAGCCCAAGCTTCTAGAAATGCAATACCGTACGCATCACTTCGGCTTGGCATTAAATATACATCTGTTTCGTTAAACGCTGCGATTTTCTTTCCATCATAATACCCTTTCAAATTATCTGGGGTTAAGTTTATAACGCGAAGATCAATATTTTTCTGAATTTTAGAGAGTTCTCTATTGAACGCAAGAGTAGATGGTCCAATAAAAACAAAATATACTTTTCTGAATTTTTTTAAGACATAGGGAATTGCTTTTAATATTGAAATTGCTCCTTTTTCATAATTTTTGTATCCACAGAACAACACCATTCTATAATTCTTCTCATTTGGCTTGAAGTACTTTTGTTTAAATTTAAATCTATTAGGAACTTGTTTCTTTGGTAAAATAAACTTCGTGTAATCCACTCCCATAGAAATAACTTTTATTTTATCTTCTGGAATACTCAGTCTTTCACATAATATTTTCTTTTCAAGATGAGTACAAGCAATTATCTTATCAAATTTTAACAACGGTTCGAAATAGTTCTGGTTATGATATCTGGGATTTGAGAAATGATAAAAGGGAGTACAAACAGTAGGTTTATTGGTTAGTTTTCCTAAAATTAAGGTTAAGATCGTATTTAAATAGGGAAAGAAGCTAGTATGAATTAAATCGAATGAATTTTTAACGGGATGCACCATTTCTTCAAGAAGTTTTTCCAAGTAGGGGCCATTTCTTAAGTATTCTGTCAAACACTCGTCAGATAATTCTAAATCCATGTATGGTTTGATTTTTTTTATAAATTTAAGTTTATCATCTACTGATACATTATATTTAACAGGAAAACGTGTAATTTCTAAATTGTTTACGTGATCGTAGTATTTTTCTCCGATTTTAATAATTCTACCAGTTGGTTCCCTTAAACCTTTAAAATCAATTGCAGTAGAAGTATAGACATTTACGCCATAATTGTATTTCGAATAGAGTATTTCTGCGATACTTTGGATATAAAATTCCGCTCCCGAGATTGCAGGAAAATATCTTGTTGGGAAATATAAAATATTAGACAAACTTAGTATCCTTTTCATTTATCAAGTATAATTACTATATGATTATCAAATGTCTAAAGATTTATTATTTGATGTTTACTCAATGGCTCAAAATAAAAAAGTAATCGATGATGAGCTGATTAATTTTATTGATTCTATTTTTCCTAATAAAGTTGATAAAGTTTTGGAAGTTATAAAGAGGGGAATAACAAAGTATTATTATAGACCTTCTAATCGAATTATTTGGGTCGCTTTAGGAAAGGATTGTGAACATATGATTTATCCAAAATTATATTGTTCCTGTCAAGATTTTTATAAGAATGTAGTTATCCAAAGAAAAAGGAGTTTCTGTAAACATTTAGTAGCTCAGGCTATTTGCGAAGGATTAGGAGACTTTAATGAACTGTTTCTAGAAGATGAAGATTTTAGCACTTTTGTTGAAGATTTAAACCTAAAATTCTAATATCTCGGCACTCTTTATTGAATTTTCAACTAGATCAGAAATGTTGACTTTTAATTCTGAATCTTCTACTTCAAACAACTTAGCATGAGTTTCAGGGTATTGAGGATTAAATTGACAGCCTGCAGAAGATTCTGAAGAAGTGTTATATAACCCAATTTGTTTATTTATATTAATAACTTCTTGTTTATCGCATCCTATAAGGGGTCGTAATAGAATAAAATCTTGAATTATGTTATTATAAGAATATAAATTGTCCAAAGTTTGACTAGCTTGTTCTCCTAGAATATCTCCTGTAACAATTATATTAGTTCCTTCTATTTTTCCTAATTGTTTAGCTATCCTAATCATTAACCGCTTACATAAAACACAAGTTAATTTTCGATCGCAAGTTTGTTTAAATCCTTCCAAGTTATTGTCGTGGTTAATGAAATATATTTTCAATTTATCATCGGTAAAGGTTGTTAAATTATTTACAATTTTTATAACTTTTTTTTTCAATGAATCTTCGTAATCGTCTGAAGTTAAAAACGTGAGAAAAGTGGGAGTAAAACCCCTTTTAATCATTACATATGCTGCGATTGGACTATCCAAACCGCCAGAGAGCAAAGATATAAATTTTCTTATTGTTTTCACCAATTTTTAATTTGCTGTTAATTCTTCTCTATCCCATTCTTTTAGATATTCATTGAAATCATTAAGTAAAATTTCTCTTGATATTTTTATTTTATTCTTGTATTCGAGCTTTTTGATCTTTACCATTAGTTTTTTATTTCTTCTTAGGTGTTCTTGAGCATTAGGGTATTCATTTTTAAAAATTTCTTTAATTTTAGCAAAATCCGCTTTTTTTAATAAACCGTAATTTCCATCTACATAATTGCATAAAGGATCAACGCTTATTTGAAAATTAAATGCATCCACTTGTTTTAAAGCCAAGGGGTAAGCCTTACATGCTAATGGCTTCACTTCTTGAACTGTACAGCCTTTAATTGCGTCATAAAACGGGCATCCATGAGTATCGTTGTCTAATCGTATTTTATAGGTCACGACAAGGATTTTTTCATTTAATACATCGGGAAAAACTAAATCTTCTATGATTTTAAAGGCAATACCTCGTTTTTTCGCGATTTCAATCAATCTATCTGCTTCATCGGGATACAACGGAATTCTCTTTTTGAAATCGATTTCATGACAACAAGTCCCGCATTTTAGGCATTTATAGTATAGCTCGGTCAATTCTTGAGGATTACAACAATATTTTTTATAATAGTCGGTACAAATTCCGATATATTTAATGGTACTTGAGAAAATAAATTTTTTGTGATATTATGATTATATTACTTTTACAATAAATTACGTGTCTATTAGGATAACACATTGATTTTAAAGAAATAATTATGACTCTAATAATAGCAAAAAAATAAAACATAGGGTATAAAAAGTGACTGAGTCTGGGATAAGGGTAATTAAACATTGTGATTTTAATGAGGATGATTTTGTAAACCCTATATGTATTTTAGGGATGCCGGGAATAGCTGATGTTGGAAAATTCGCAATAGATTCTTTAATTGGGCAACTCGATGCAAAGAACTTCATGGATTTTATCTTTGATGACTATCCCGCGGGAGCTATAGTTGATGATAGTTTACTATCTGCTCCCAAAGCAGAGATATTATATTGGAAAGATCCGAATCGAAAGAGAGACATTTTTTTAATCACTGCTGATGCGCAAAGCTTAACACCTAAAGGGATATATAGAATTTCAAACTTTCTTACAGAGATAATATATCAATGCAAAATCAATTTAATTATAGCTTTAGGAGCGTATCCAGTGAACAGTCGTAAAATAAATGGAAACATTCCTAAAATTTATGCAAGTTCAACCAATCGAGAATTATTGACAAAATTTTTAACGAAAAACAATTGTAAGAAAATCCAGAAGGGAGTAATTATCGGTGCTAATGGTTTAATCCCTACATTAGCAAAGGCGAGATTTGATTTAGATGGTATTGTTCTTTTGGCGGAGACAGATAATATTGCCATGGTAAATGAAGATATTACCGATTTAAAAGCCTCAATAACCCTTTTAGAAATGCTGAAGAAGTCGTTTACATTGCCAATTAAAAAGAAATACTCTCTCGATAATATTGATGATATAACAAAAAATCTTCAGAATAAACGAGACCAACTCGAAAAAGATCTAAACACCTTTGAATTTGTAGATACTGAAGATAAGAGAAAGTCATTGTATATTTAATTTTAATTATTTTCCTTACTTTATTAAAGATCTTAGGAATTCTACTAGCGTTCTAGATTATTTGCGAAAAATATTTTAACCTTAGTTCATTACTAAAAGTATGAAATATGTATGTGCTAGAAAAAGCTGTGGGAAAGAAGTATCTAAAAAAGAATTAAGTGCTTTACCTGGAATTAAATGTTCTCACTGTGGATTTCGCATCTTATATAAAAAACGCCCAGATGTAATAAAAAGAATAAAAGTTCGATAATTTTTTTTATTTAGAAACAAATCACTTCTAAAGGCATTCTATGGTTTTAAATCAAATCTTAAATGATTGACCATTTCTTTATACCTGTTTCTTATTGTAGCTTCCGTAACTCCTGCTGCTAATGAGATTTCTTTTTGAGTTCGGCGTTCTCCTTCTTGGATTGCCGCTACATATAAAGCAGCCCCCGCTAAACCAGTAGGTGCTTTTCCCGCGGTAATGTGATATTTTTTAGCTAATTTTAATAGTTCCGCAGCTCGGTTCTGAGTTCTCCCTGAAAGGTTTAGTTCCGCACAAAATCTTGGGATGAAATTTATTGGGGAAGAAACTTGAATATTAATTTTTAATTCGTTTAAAATAAGCCTATAACAGCGAGCAATCTTTTTTTTATCAACGAGAGCAAATTCGATAAAGTCATCAAGAGTTTTAGGTATATTATTTAATCTACAGGATAAATAAATTGAAGCGATAAGCATTGCTTCAATAGATCTTCCTCGAATGAGATTTTTGTGTGCCATTTTTCTATATATGTGCGCGGCTGATTCTTTTAATTCTTTTGACAAAGAAAGTTGCGAAGAAAAGCGATCTAGTTCATTCATCGCATAAGCTAAATTTCGATCTATAGATTTGTTAGTTCTCGTTCTTACATGCCATTTCCTTAAACGATATACTTCAGCTTTCATTTTGGGGGTTATGCTTTTGCCAAATGCGTCTTTATTTTTCCAACCAATCATTGTACTCAATCCTTTATCGTGTAACGTTAAAGTTGTTGGTGCTCCTACTCTAACTTTTTTACTGGCCTCTTCTGAAGAAAAAGCTCTCCATTCTGGACCAGAATCAATGATTTTTTGACTTAAAACCAGACCACATACATTGCATATGATTTCGCCGCGAGCGTTGTCAGATACTAGATCAGCATTCCCACATTCTGGGCATAAATTTAAATTATTTTGAGACATTGAAAGATCCAATTACTTATACCCACATATATTTCAAATCCTTAATTTCTATAATTAAAGTCATACATTTAAATGTTTGCGTTTTATGGATTTATCAGTTAATAAAATTCACATTTAGAATTTTTAGTGTACGACATTTCACCAAAAATTTTTAATAAGATGGAATTTTCTAATTATATAATGCGACATAATTACAAAAGCCACGGGAAACATTGTTATCTACGATCTTTTCAGACATCTTGTAAAAAATGTGGTGTAGATGTGTTGTATTGGGAGTGTACTCACGGAAGTAAGATTTTTTTTGAGTACCCACCTTACGGAAGATTACAGAGGCATTATTGTCGGAAAGTACATGGATTATTAAATAAGAGGAAAGAATTTCCAATTGTAGTCAAACCACCTAAAGGTCTTTTAGAAGACCCATATTTTAATTGTCCTGTGTGTGGGAAGATTTTTAAAAAAGAAACATCACTACAAGATCACTTCAAAGAACTAAAAAAAGACGATTTAGAGCATTTTTTATTTACTAATGATAAATTAATTTTCAAAGATAAGTTCAATAAAAAGGATAAACTAGATTCCGAAAGCGATAAATTTCAATATAAACCCAAGTTTGGGAGAATAAACATAAAGACTTCAAAAGAAGAATAAGTAATTAACCAAAATTTTTAATACAAATTTTATAATTATATTTATACTAATATTATTATTATTTTTACACTAGGTTAATTAAATCTAAAAAATTGGAAATAAAAATGCCGATTGATCCAGCAACAGCAGTTTATAATCTAATGCAAGCTGATCCTAGTATCTTAGCAGTAGCTGTCCTTAAGGGAAAAGATATAGTTTATTCTACCGATAACTGGGATATAAGCGGAGACGTGGGAAGAATTGTATCAAGTTGGGCTGGACAGAATGCACAATCCATAATGGTATCCGGAGTTAAATATTCAGTATTACAATGTGAACAAGAAAGATTAGTAGCAATATCTATGAAAGGAGAGGGCAGTATTTGTGCAGCGAAAGATAATGAACATAAGATAATATGTTATCTCGAACCAGACGGAGACGCTCGTGGTGCGGTAATGGATGTTCAAAGAACCTTGGGATCTTTGAGTTCAAATACGCCTTATTTGGATGGAAACTCCCAATTAGGTGCAAGTGGACCTTCCGTATCAGCCGCAGTAAACATTGACCCACAATTAAAAGGCGAAGTCCAATCTTTCTTAGAATGGATTAAGGACGGTGAGGGATTATCAGGATACATCAATTATTATCTACAACAGAATAATGCGCCTATCATTTCCGAGCTTTCAAAGATATATGCCGAATTAAGGCAGATATTTGGGGTATAGTTTTATTCTTTATTTAAACAGAAATCTTAAGCAAATTATATTAGATATATTCACTTAGAGTTAAAATACCAAGGTTAGTGAGAGTATTGGAGAATCCAGGCAAAAAAGCTAATACCACATTAAAAAACAAAGACGATAAGCACAAATCAGAAAATAAATCGTCCAAAAATCACGATACTAGTAAAACTAAAGGACAAATGAGTGGTGCAAAACCAAAAAAAGAAACTGTTAAGAAGGGGAAAAAAAGTTTCTCAACTGAAGAAGATTTTGAATTGGATATTCCTTTAGTCCCAGAATCACCGAAACAAAAAGATAAAATCACAATTAATTCTCCTGGACTTTCTCCGGACTTAGTTACTAAAATGAAGAAACTCGGTTCTGGAAAAAATAAAGTTGTATTAGTTAATTGTGAACGATGTAAAGAAATAATTGCTGTACCTATCCCGAGAGCTTTTGTGTTAAAGTCTGAATTACCAGTTGTTCCCGTAAGTTATATTCACAAAAATTCTCATAAAAAAGATCAACACTGTATTACTCTTCATCTCGATCATGATTTTGACATACGTAGGCAACGAATTTCTGATGTAGTTTTTTCTCCTAAGTAAATTTTATCGTAATATTAATACTATCTAAACTTTTCGTTATAAATTCAAAGTTAAGACAGATATAAGTGCTATAAGAAATGGAATAAAGCACAATAAGCAGAGAAGAGAAATAAAGCTGTTTCTCCATTTTAAATCGTTCGGATTTAAAATTGTATTGCAATTGTGACAAACCTTCTGATTTACGTCATTGATTTGAATACTACAGTTATAACAGCTTTTCAATGTTTTATTTTTATCAGTAGGAAAGCTTTCTTTAGATTCAGACATTAAAAATCAATGATTAATATTTTTTAAAAGAATTAAAAAAATGCTCTATACTATATTATATAATTTTAAAGATAATTTAAATAATAAAGACATTGTTTTATAGGTGATTAATCGATTTCTGGTTATATAGGTAAAAGAATTAGATTAGAGAGGATTTTCAACCGGGAAACAAAAAGAACAATCATAATTCCTATGGATCATGGTTTAACTGAGGGACCAATTAAAGGAATTGACAGAAATTTAGGAGATATTGTTAATAAAGTTGCTTTAGGAGGTGCAAATGCAGTTTTAGGTCATGTAGGAATTCCACTTTATGCCCACAGAGGTTATGGTCCAGATATTGGCTTGATTTTGCACTTATCGGGTTCGACTTCACTAAGTCCAGATGCTAATTACAAAGTTTTAGTTAACGATGTATTAGAAGCTGTAAAGCTAGGTGCTGATGGCGTCTCTTTACACATTAACATAGGAACAAAAACAGATCCGGAAATGTTGGAAATTTTAGGGAAAGTTTCGCGAGAATGCCGAGAATTCGGGATGCCCCTTTTAGCTATGATGTATCCTAGGGGAGAAAATGTCGAAAACGAACACGACGCTCAGGTTGTCAAAATTGCTGCTCGAGTTGCTGCGGAACTCGGTGCAGACATCGTAAAAACCAATTGGACAGGAGATCCTGATTCTTTTAAAGAAGTTGTGGACGGGTGCATGGCCCCTGTAATTATTGCAGGAGGAGTGAAAGCCGGTATTAGTGATCTATTAGAAATAACAAAACAATCAATAGATGTTGGTGGTGCAGGAGTCGCTTACGGTAGAAATGTGTTTCAAGCGGAAAACCCTAGAAAGGTCGTAAAAGCGCTTTATTTAATCGTTCATGAGAATTATGATGTAAATGAAGCTATAAAAGAATTGAGATTATAAACCTAATTTAAAAAATATTTTAGTATTATCTCGAGAAATGAAACTTATTATCGAAAGATCAAAGCAATTAGATAGAATTACATTATTTATTTCAATCTTCAAATTACATAAAAGCTATCTTGTACTTATTTCCGACCAAGAGACTATGGGTATAGGCAATGTAACTTTAGGAATCCCCCCCACAATTAAAGGTATGAAAGTATCAGCAGCCACCCATCAATTGTTCGGAATTCAACAAAAAATATTAAGCAATATTATTGTAGAAAAAATTTCTTCTTTTTTCAATGCCCCTGTATTATTATTGCTGTTCTTAAAATCTGTAAGCGATAATCACGAGATTTCTAAGCCTTTGAGCTTATTTTTAAATGAAGTATTAACTGACATCCCAAAAGATAGCGATAGTTAACTTTTTACTGATAGATACTAAAACGAGTAATACAGGGAGTGGGACTCGAACCCACGTAGAGCTATCTCACCGGATATCTCATCAGAAACTCTGTTAATCAACGGAAATATTGATTATTGATCTTGAATCCGTGTTGTGAGAATTTTTCTCACAAAAGTCCGGCACCGTTGACCAACTTGGTTATCCCTGCTTAGATTTCTGGAATATTTTGACTCGAATTTATATTTAATATTTTATTTTTTTTGATTTAAATTAATAAAATTATAAATAGCGTTTTTGATATTAGGAAAAGATAAACAGAAACACGAATAAGACAGCCATCATACCAACCATAAATAACATTTGAATTCTACTTTTTTTCTTCTGCTTTTTTTGGCTTCCATGATAGTTGTCTCGACAATTTTGACTACAAAACTGCTTATCTGTTGGCATTGCTTTTCCACAGATAGGACAATGACTATGGGGTCCCCACTTCTTTTTTATTTGATCTTTCCAAGTAGATTGAGACATGCTTTTTTCTCTTATTTATGAACTTGTTTACTAAGTTAGTAAATTAATGCAAATTTTAATAATTTATTATTTAAAATCCTTTTTTGATATAATTGTGCCGATAATCTCTTTTTCGTTGTTCCAAAATTTACTAAATTGATTTAATTTCTTTCCTGACATTACCAACACACTCAATCCACTTCTTTTTAAAATTTGTAGGGAAACAGCGTCAAAAATACGATATTCTCCAGCTGATGCTTGCGTATTAGCTGAGGATTCTAAAATTAATTGTTGTAGTG
>JAHQWP010000123.1 GCA_029856235.1 Promethearchaeia archaeon | reverse complement strand
TAATTAAAATCTATGCCAGTTAAAAATATATTTGTATCAAAAACCAGAGTTGAATTCTTCTTCTGGACTGTCGTCTAAAGGCACCTTTATAGTTCCTATAATTTTTTTTCTTAAACGCCTAATATAATTATCACTTATACTTTTGGAAAGACGAATAAAACTTGTATTTGAATTTGCTTTACGTATTTTTATAATTGTCTTTGGTTGGATTTTCTTTATGGTTTTTTGTCCATCAATAATAATTTTTGCGCTTAGACGTTGTCTTAAAAGTTGTACTTCAATCTCGCTATCAATTGGAAGTACTATTGGTTTCAATCCTGATCGGGCAAAACTGTTTAATGGAGTTAATTGCATAGTATCCATATTAGATTTAACAATCGCACCTCCCGCGCTTAAATTATAAGCTGTAGAGCCTACAGATGTAGATATAATTATACCATCCAAATAACTACGATTTAGAAAACATCCATTTATTTTAACAGACGCTAAAAGGACTTTTGAGCTCTTTGATGAAATAATCAAGATTTCATTTAAAGCATTACTCAATCTAATTTCTTCTGAACCTTTAACTATGAAAGGTGTTAATTTAGAACACTTCTCGATTAAGAAGTCTCCTTTCAACACGCGGATTATATCGTTAAAAATGGTTCTCTCATTAGATTCGTCTAAAAAACCTATTGATCCAATGTTTACTCCTAAAATAGGTGGTGCGTCGCGTTGGGGCAGACTACCTGCTACTCTTAATATTGTCCCATCTCCACCAATAGATATTAAAAATTTAGTGTTTTCAGCAGTCATTTCCTTTAAATCTTTAGCACTATGTGGAAAGATCTTTGGAGCGATTCTGGTTTCCATTTGCACAACTTCGCCTTTTTTTACGAGAAATTCAAAAATCTTCTTTGTTAATTTAATCGCTCTCTCAGAGTCCATTCTGCAAGCTAATGAAATAGGTTTTTTATCCATGAATCTCAGGTTTCTTTTTTAGGTTTTTCTCAAGAATAATATAAATTAAGAAATATTAAAATTTGGGAAACTGATACTAATGCTCTTTTAGTCTGATCTATTACCTTATTAATTAACAATAACTCTGTTTATCAGTGTTTTTCCTGCAAGCTGCCAATAATCCACTTGCGCTAATGACATCTTCCCGGGGTTCGCCTGTAATTCTTTTAATTTCGTCTTTAAGTCTTCTTCTACGGGCCAATTAACATCCACCGATTCATATGTTTCTAAATCCATAATATTGATTGAATTTTCTTCAATAAAATTAATCTGAGCTGTACCCTTGATAATTTCGGGGATTTCGCACATATGGCCAGAGGGAATGGTGAGAGATCTTTTGTTATTGTCGAATACCCCTACACATACAACTCGAACTTTCGCATGCCCATGTTTACCACTTTTAGATCGTTCAGTTGCTTTAATTATGCACGGTTCATCTTCGACCATGATATACTGGCCTGTTTTTAACTTTTGAATTTCAGTTCTACGAATTGACATTTTTTTTCTTTATTACTTTTTATTTAATAATTATACTATGTTTGTTCAGAAAAATAAATTTCGCTTTTTCTAATAGAATTGAATTCTATCTTATACATAATGAAAGTGAAAAAAAAATTTGTTTTTCATTTTATATTTGTCAAATTATAAATATAGTTATATCGGGACTGAGTAGTTAGAATACCTACTAAATGTAGTTCTGAAGGTCAACTCATATGTTAAGGATTGGAGCATCTATAAAAATCGAAAGCATAAGTCCGAGGGTTTTTTTATATTATTCAAATTACATAGAGGAAGTGGAAGTTGAGTAGTCCAGAAGTTTTTATTTTCAAATTTCTTTTTTATATAATATTATCATCATATAAAAAAAAATATTAGTCTTAGTTTATTCAATTATTAAATAACAAATACAAAAACCTATGAATTATGGCATTTAAGAAACTAGGAAAAGATTTAGAATCAATAATGCGAAAATTGCGTGGATTACCTAAAATTGACAAGGAAGTAATTAATGCAATTATCCAGGATTTACAAAGAGCTTTACTGAGTGCTGATGTAAAAGTTGAATTAGTTTTTCAGATGACCGAAAATATTAAGAAAGACGCATTGAACACTAATTTACAGAGAGCGAGGAGGAAGGATTTTATAATTAAACTAGTTCATGATGAGTTGGTCAACACCATAGGTGGGAAATCTGCACCTATTAGGATAAAACCGGGGAAAAGTAATGTTATATTGCTTGTTGGAATTCAAGGTTCAGGAAAAACTACGACGGTTGGGAAGTTATCGCGATTTTATAAGAGCAAGGGATATAAAGTGGCTGCAGTTACGACAGATACATGGCGACCAGGAGCATATGAACAACTAATTCAGCTAACAGGTCAAATTGGGATAAAGTGTTATGGAAATCCTAACGAAAAAAATGCCATTAAGCTTGCCGTTAAAGAAACTAAGAAAGCTATTAATGACGAACACGATATTATTATCGTTGATACAGCCGGCCGACATAAGGAAGAAAAAGAATTAATGAAAGAAATGGAAAAAATTGAAGCTAGTCTAAAACCTAATGAAGTAATTTTAGTAATCGATGGAACTTTAGGGCAACAAGCTTATTCACAAGCAGAAGAGTTTGCTAAGGCTACTAATATTGGTAGTATAATTGTTACTAAATTAGACGGAACAGCTAAGGGAGGTGGCGCACTCTCTGCTTGTGCCGCTACTAATCAATCAATTAGGTTTATAGGTGTTGGAGAAAAATTAGAGGATTTTGAGGAATTCAATCCCACAGCATTTGTAGGCACATTATTGGGCGTTCCAGATATAGAGGGCTTGGTTAAACGCGTACAAGAAGCTGAAATTGATGTAGATCCAGACATGGTTAAGCGAATGATGAAAGGTAAATTTACACTGGATGATCTTTATATTCAGTTGAAAAGTATTAAAAAAGTCGGAAAAATGAAACAAATACTGGCAATGATGGGGGGTGGCAATATTCCTGAGGCTTTAACTGAAGATGCCGAAGAAAATCTGAAGAAATGGGAAGTAGTCTTGAATTCACTAACTCAAGAAGAAAAAGATGATCCAAAAATTATTAAAAAAACTAGAAAAAGAAGAATTGCCATTGGAAGCGGCACAGATTATACTACAATAAACAGAATGCTCGATCAATATAATCAAATGAAAAAGTTTATGAAGAAGGCTTTACAAATGCAGAAAAAGGGAAAAGGAATACCCGTTCTTCCCGGAATGGGAAAAACAGGGGCTCAATTCATGGATAAATTAGGAAAGGACTTTTAAGCTTAATATATATATTTGAATTGATAACTTTGGTTAATTTTTTAATACTAATTGAAAAAATCTCTAAATTTTCCAAGAACACAATCGATAAAGGAAAAACTCCTCTTGACATTTATAAGTTGTGTTCAATCATACGAGAGGCTTTCTGTTGTTCTTATTCTATAAGAAAAAATAACAATTTATATTTCTATGTTGATTCTTCCAAGATTTTGATAAAGTTTGAAGGCAGTTCTTTAAGATACTTGGGTTCGGACGAGAGATCTCAAGCTCTACTCTTAAAAAGAGCATTGGATAAAATAAATGGGCTTGAAAAAAATAATGGGCAAAAAATGCAAATATCTACTCCAGGGATTTTAGTTAAGAGATTGCAGAATAGTGAATCAATTTTGGAAAATATCCATGATTTATATTATGATAAAATAATTGTTATTAATGGATTTAAAAAAGAAAATACACATCGAAATATTATCTACTTAGAGGATTTAGATAAGCTTAGTGATTGTTGCTACGTTTTGCCTTTTCCTCAAAACTCACAGGGTACAGTTGATTTTTTGAGAATAATGGATGATAAACTCAATTTAGTATTTACTAATCTTTCACATATAAAAGGGATTGAAGATAAAATCTTATATATCAATTATCTAATTGACCAAAAAAATAATTTTGATACAGAAATAAAGTAATGATATTAAGAAACGCGCTTATATATTATAATGG
>JAHQWP010000121.1 GCA_029856235.1 Promethearchaeia archaeon | reverse complement strand
CATCGGGTACCCAGACTCCTTTTTGTAGTAATTTCCGAGCTTTATAGCACATAGCCTCTAAAAGGAGTGCGATTCCAATACGACGACATATTGATATCTGAGCGTCTGAGACACGAATCTCGATCGTACCCCAATCTGTATAGGGAAACACATCTTGGAAGCGACCATCCTCTAAACTTGCTTTCTGGATGACTTGAAGGAAGTATTGCATAGTTTTTTCGTCGTATGCTGTAATATAAGGAATAAAATGTTTAGGGTCATTGTTGCTTAGCATTGTAGTATTATTTTTAAGCCTTAAAGAGCGAACACAGTTAGGAGCAGTGATCCTATTATTCACTATTTTAACAACATCTGTTGGTTGATTATTTAAAATGGGAGAATTACAGGTGAGAGCTATTATATGTGGAATAAAATTTCTTATCATACAATAAGCTTGTACTTTTTCTAAATCGTTTTTAAAAGATCCAATATGACTATGGTCTGCTTGAGTCAATCCACGCATGTATTCCTTCGCGGCGGGATTTATGGCAGAGGCTATGATGTGTAAATCGTTAGGCAAAGTAGTTTTTGCGAGTAAAAATAATGTACTAGCCCAATATGCCAATTCTTCAGCGTATTCGCATGGAGGGGTTACCAACTCCAAGATATATGTGACAGCAGTAACATTACCATCTCGAGCAAATGTATCTATGTCTACTTCAGCACCATTGGGTAATTGATATCTGATATCCATGGCATATCCCTTCTCAATGTCATCCTTACCAAATGGTCTAGCTTTTACTTTTTGTCGTATGTAGTCTGGAGTAGGTAAAAAATCAGCCCTACCCTCATATAATACCTGATCCATAATTCTAATGGCGTCTTTCACGATTTCTTTCATTCGAAAAACCATTTCGTCTCCCGGAGGATAGTCTCCATTATCATCCGCTATGATTAACTCCATTTCTATCCCATGTGTGAACGGTAATATCGTCCAATGCTCAATATCCGCTAAGATTTCCCCCCAAGATCTTTCTGGGATTAATACTTCTCTATAATCAGTTCCAAGAAACATTTGATCAGATGATCTGTCTATAGGGTTACCTAAATTTATTCCAGGTGGGCGGGCAGCTACTTTTTTTGCCTTAGATTCTTTAACTTTTCCTTGACCCATTAATTGAGAGAAATTATTGTAGTCCGATTCGCTAGATTTTTTCTTCTTCTTTTTTTTCTTATCTTTTGCCATAAAAATCTTCACTTTATATTTTTTTGGTTTAAGCTAATGATTGTACAAAAGTTTTGAATATATCATAATCGTTAATAAACTCATACGACAAAACTAAATTTACTATATTGAAATTACTTCCATAAAAAATGCTCGTTAGGCTTTCAACTGTTTTTCCCCCTTTAAACAAATCATCGTCTATTATCACATCAACACGGTCTCCAAGTGCTTTTACAATTTTCGATTTAATTATATTCACATCATCACTTGTGGATGAGAGAATAGCTGATGGTTTTCCTAAATAGGGGATAAAATCTAAATTGAAAATTGTAACCCTATTCTTAATGTTCTCAGGTTGGAAGAATTTCTTTAATGTGGTCTGAATAATTTTTAATTCTTCCTGATTGTGTTCGTTAATAGAAGGATAAATGTAATACGAGATAGATTTCTTTGAATTATAGTTTACTTCTGAATATACTCTATCTATAATAGGAAATATGCTAAAATCAAAACTGAATAGAGATAATAGAGCGATGGTAAAATTAAAATCTCCGCTTAGGATATTACTACTTGCGTTTCCTCCTATGAGAGAGAATTCGTTTACTTCTCGAGTAATATTTGAAGTGTAAGTATTCAAAAGGAAGAACTGAGAGAACTCTCCTATGGGTTCAACTTTGGATTGTTTTTCATCGACCAATTTATAAATTTCGTCGAATAAATCCTTGGAGATGTTTTTTTTAAGTTCATCTGAGTCCAAACCTCTGATGAATTTATCTGCCGCCTCCGGGCAATCTAATTCTGCTAAAATACATATCGTTTCTTTGAAATATTCATAAGCCGGACTGTGATAATTTTGATCTGATACATTAATTCTGTTAGATTTGAGAATAATCTCATCAATCTGATTAATGATCTTAAGAATTAACGATTCGTTGTTATTCTCGTGTAGTTTCTTAATTATATTAAATAAAACTTTAACTTTGACAATCTCGTCTTTAATAAGCTCTGAAAATTTAAGAGCTAGATCGGCATCCTTCTCAAGGGACATAAAAATAACTTCAAGGATAGCGTTATTCTTTATCGAATCCTCTTCGATGAAGGAAAGAATTTTCATAACTTGATCTGAATCAATTTTCACATAATCAAGTGCAATTTGTTTTGCGATTTGATTTTTTTTATTTTGATCATTTAATTTTCCAACAACTTGCAAGGTACTCTCAAGATTGAGAGTTGCATTAGTTCTAATTAGGTTATAATATAGTTCTAACTTTTCACTTTCATTAGCTAACTTCAATGAGCTCTCTAACGCTTTGTAAAACTCCCCATTCGAAAGATACGATTTTGCGAGGTTCTTTAAATTGGTATTCAAATTTTCAACTTCGGCCCTAAGGAGAGTGGGAGATTGACTATTATTCTGTGACTCTGCAAGGCGAATTGTAGCTTCCTTAATTTTTTTTTCAATTATCTTAATTTCGTTCTTGTTTGATGTGATTATGAAGTCTTTTGGGTTAAAGTTATCTCCTTTACCGGAATTGAGAAATTGTTTATCTTTTAAAATTTGTCGAATCCTACTTGAAGAAATTTTATCCCTAATCTTTTGAACTTTTACCGTGATTTCAACTAATTTCATCCAGTATGCATTTACTGTTAATTTACCAAACCCATTCGCTGTCGGTTTCAACTGTAAATTTATCTTCTTAGTTTCTCCCGGCTTGAAGAGAACTTCTTCTAGAAATTCAATTGGCTTGATGTCGATCTCGAGATTCTCTCCTTCAAACATGAATTTGAAATGTTCTTCCTTAGTAGATTTATTGATAACTTGGAAGGAAACAGCATTATCAACATTTGGAATTAGAAGGTTCTGAGGAAACTTAGTTATACTAATCGATATTACATGATTCGGATCTGCGTTAGACATAATTGAAAAGATATTTGGTTTTTGTAGTATAATTAATTGCGTAAAATAGATATTCTTTATGGTTTCATAGAGTGTAAAAATCGTGAACAAGTGCTATATTACCTTAATATCAACAATATAAAACTTATTGATTTTAAATATTTACTAATAACAAAGTTCACTTCCCCTTTCTTCTATTTCTATTTACATAATCTTGTATATCTTCGATTACCATTTCTTTGTTATAATCCGGCCACAATTCAGTTCGAAACTTAAATTCTGCATATGAAGCGTCCCACAATAAGAATCCTGAAATTCTTGCTCCATCTTCCATTCCTGTTCTTATGATGTAATCGACTTCTGGAAAATTTCGAGTGTAAAGATGATTCTTAATGACATCTCGATTAATAACTTCTTCTTTAACACCATTTTTAATAATTTCTTTTACAGCATCCACGATCTCTTCTTGTCCATCATACATTATACATAAATTAATAAAATTCTGATCGTTTTCTTTCGTAAATTCGATTAATTCATTAATCTTTTTTCGAACTACTTCTGGTAATAAATGCACTCTTCCAATTACATTAAAATTAACTTTTTCTTCTTTAACAGTTGCTTCCTTTATCACGGCATCAACTGCGTCTAAAATGATTTTAAAAATGTATTTAATCTCTTCTTCGCTTCTTTTTTTTAAATTTTCAAGCGATAAGGCGTAGATACTTAAATAATGAATCCCAGCTTCAAAAAAATCAAATAATCTCTCTTTTAAATTCTGGTATCCAATCAGATGGCCAACATTTGCACCAAGCAGATTTTTCATTGCCCAACGGCGGTTTCCGTTTAAAAGTGGTAATCACTTTTAACTTCCGTCCAATATTAATCCAACATGTTTAGGCAATTTATTTTCCGCTATTTTTTTTTGATCTTCCAAACTGATGTGACTCTTTAAGAGATTATTACAATTGCTCTTTTATTATAATTATAATTATACTAAATAACATATTATAATTTTGATTTCTACAACTTGTTGTTAAAATATTGGTTG
>JAHQWP010000120.1 GCA_029856235.1 Promethearchaeia archaeon | reverse complement strand
ATTTATGAAAATCTTTTCTTTTTTTTGTTTTAAAATGAACAAAAATACAATTTTTACCATTATTTGATTGTTTTATTAAAAATAATTTAATTTTAATACAATATTAAATTTACATAATCAGAATAATAATAATTTAGAATTTAAAACTATGATAATAAATCCATATGAAAGTGCAAAAAAAAAAATCGATATAGCAGCAGAATTAATTAATTTGCACCCGAATACATTGGAATATCTAAAAAAGACGGAAAGATCGCTAGTTGTTTCTATCCCAATAATAATGGACGATGGTTCTTTCGAAATTTTTGAAGGATTCAGAGTTCATCATTCTACCTTACTAGGTCCAGGAAAAGGAGGTGTAAGATATTCTCCAAATGTTACTCTTGATGAGATGAAAGCTTTAGCCCTCTTGATGACATTTAAGACTGCTTTATTAGGGTTACCTCTTGGCGGTTCTAAAGGTGGTATAAGAGTCGATACTAAAAAGTTATCTGAGAAGGAATTAGAGAATTTAACAAGAAGATATACCATGGAAATTATCAATATGATTGGACCAGATAGAGATGTTGCTGCACCCGATATGTACACCGATTCGCGTATAATGGCTTGGATGATGGATACATATAGTATGCAAAAAGGGAGAACTATCCCTGGAGTAGTTACTGGTAAACCGATTGAGATTGGGGGCTCTATAGGAAGGACTGAAGCTCCTGGTACAGGAATGATTTATTTACTAGAGCATTTATGTCAAAAGCTAAATTATAATTTGAAAAAAATGAAAGTTGTAATTCAAGGTTTTGGAAAAGTGGGATCTGTCGTCGCCAAACAATTATGTAATAATTCCTGCAATATTATAGCAATTTCTGAAGAAGAAGGAGGGATTTATTCTCCAGATGGTTTAGATATAGATGCATTAATTAAATGGAAACAACAAGGTAATCTATTAAAAGATTATGTAGATAAAAATGCAAACCCAATAACTAATGACGAATTATTAAGCACTGAATGTGATGTTTTAATTCCTGCTGCTATTGAAAATCAGATTTATAGCAGAAATGCTGATAAGATAGATTGTAAAATAATTTTAGAAGGAGCAAATAGTCCAACAACTTCCCAGGCAGATAAAATCTTGGAGGAAAAAGAAGTAATAGTTGTTCCAGATATCCTTGCAAATAGTGGAGGAGTATGTGTATCTTATTTTGAATATATTCAAGATATACATAGTTATTTCTGGAAATTAGATCGCGTTAATAGAGAAATGAAGACTATTCTTGTTGACACGTTTGAGGAAGTATTTAAATTTTCAAAAAAAACGGATTCATCACTCAGAACGGCAGCATATGCTATTAGCGCAAATAGATTAGCAAAAGCACATGAATTAAGAGGATTATTTCCATAATTGTGTGTATTTTAGTTTATGATGTAAAAGCAGAATTTATTATAAAAAATAAAAAAAAAAAAAATAAAAAAAAGTGTAATATAATGGCCTTAAATCCTTTTGAAATGGCAAAAAAGCAGATTGAAATTGTAGCAGGAGTGATAGATTTAGATCCATATATTCTAAAATATCTAAAAAGAGTAGAACGCTCTTTAATCGTTTCTGTTCCAATTATGATGGATGATGGGACCGTCAGAATCTTTGAAGGTTATAGGGTTCATCATTCAACAATCCGAGGACCGGGGAAAGGCGGTTTACGATACTCTTTAGGTGTTAATCTTGATGAAGTTAAAGCTTTAGCAACATGGATGTCATGGAAAACTAGTCTTTTAAACTTACCTTTAGGGGGGTCTAAAGGTGGTATATGCGTTGATCCTTTCAAATTGTCTAAAAAAGAGCTCGAAAGGCTTACAAGAAGGTTTACTGCTGAAATAATTAACATCATAGGACCAGATATTGATATTCCAGCTCCAGATGTAAATACTAACCCACAAATTATGGCTTGGATAATGGATACATATAGTATGCAAAAAGGGCGTTCTGTTCCGGGCGTTGTAACTGGAAAACCCGTCGAAATTGGCGGTTCTGTTGGCAGAGCAAATGCTACTGGAATGGGCTTGTTTTTTGTACTTCAAGGTTTAGTTGAAAAACTAAGATTAGACTTAAAGTCTTTAAAGATTGTAGTTCAAGGTTTTGGTAATGTGGGAGGTACGATTGCTGAACTCCTTTATAAATACGGATGTAAAATTATTGCCGTTTCAGATATATCAACGGGAATTTTCTGTGAAGATGGTTTAGACATGGAGAAACTATTAGAATGGGCTAATCAAGGTAATTTCTTAAAAGATTACAAAAACAATAATTATAATCTTATCAGTAACGACGAGCTACTTACATTAAAATGTGACGTATTAATCCCCGCAGCTATAGAAAATCAAATAACAGAAAAAAATGCAGAAAAAATTGACTGCAAAATAGTTTTAGAAGGCGCGAATGGTCCTACAACTCCAATTGCAGATAAAATTCTATTTGAAAAAGGGATACATGTAGTACCAGATATTCTTGCCAATAGTGGCGGTGTTTGCGTCTCGTATTTCGAGTACATTCAAGATATCAATTCGTATTTTTGGAAACTCGATCGGATTAATGCAGAGCTTAAAAGAATAATAATTGAAGCATTTGAAGAAACTTACAAAATCTCGAAGGAGAGAATGATAAATCTTCGAACAGCAGCTTACATAATAGCGGTATCACGAATTGCTAAAGCAATTAAGTTGAGAGGAATTTTTCCCTAAACTTATACATTACCCTTTAATTAAAAAGTAAAAGGATAAAAAGAAATCCCATTGCACTTAAGATATGAATTAATGCAAAAATAAATCCCGTTTTTAATAAACGTTTGTAATTTAAATTCTCAACCCCATTATCTTGTGCTACCTTAAGGGTCATGAGATCTGCTGCAGCTCCCTGTGGAATTAGATTAC
Source organism: Promethearchaeia archaeon (assembly GCA_029856235.1). Lineage (GTDB taxonomy): Archaea > Asgardarchaeota > Lokiarchaeia > Sigyniarchaeales > SOKP01 > SOKP01. The sequence goes on along the minus strand of JAHQWP010000120.1, from coordinate 1,262 downwards.
CTCCTAAATTAATAGCAACAATAAAAGCAAATAAAAGAGGAACAGAAGGAAAATTAAATGTAGTAATAAGAGTATCAATAATTGGTATAAAGATTAGCGCAGTAGGAGTATTAGCAACGAAACCAGAAATAACACTTAATAAGATAAGAAGGATAAATGCTATCAAAATAGGATTGAGTAATTCAAAGGGTATGGCAGTAAAAATCTCTGTAAAACCAGCCCTTAACAGGCTCCCAATTATTACATATAAAGAAATGAAGAAGAAAATTATTTCCCACTCAATATCTTTTAAAAGTTCCCCCATTGATTTTTTAGTATAACTCCGATTTACAATAACAAGTATTAGGGCTGCAATAATTGCCGTTAAGTATAAAACTGGTAAGATCATAAAAAGAACGATTGTAACAATAATCGCAAAACTATTGAAATAAAACATCTTTTTATTTTTGATCATTACATCCGCATCAACGAGCTCTAGCACGAATTTCTTTGTTTCATCATCGATATTTGGTTCTTTTGAGAGTAAAAATCGATCAATTAAAAATATAGTAAGAAATAATAATACAAAAGCAAAAATCCAATAATATTGGATAAAATAAAGGGTATCAAGTTTAAATGCCGTAGAAATAATAATATTTTCTCCACTTGAAAATGGAGTTATTATAGAACCGATGTTAATACACACAGTCATTCCAAGTAAATAAGTTCCTGCTCTAATTTTTAAGAAATGACACAATCGGACTACCACGGGAGCTAGGATTAATACTACGACAACATCAGAAATGACTGCTGCTAATAAAGTAGTAATCGTACAAAGAAGATAGAGAAAAATCCTACGATCTCCTCTTGATATTTTAAACAATTTAACCGCTACATACTCTAATACATTTGAATCTTGCGCAATTTTAGTTATTATGCTCATGCTTAAGATTATAATAACAGCTTGCCATTCAACATCGAGAATGAATTCGTTAATGCCAATTCCTTGTTGAATACCCGTGATTGTAGCGCCCAAAAACATGCAAAATAAGGAAATTGCCACAAAATCTACCCCCTTTATGGAATAACTTATAATAATTACAACAAAAAGAGTCAAAAGAATAATTAAAAGTGGTAGATTCATCGGACCTAAATAATAGATTTGAAATTTTATTATTTAATTTAATAAATACCTTTTAATAAATCTAATGATATTATATGAATTGAAAGCTTCCTTAAATTTATTGATGGTTTTATCGATCCGGTTAAAGAGATTATTTAAA
>JAHQWP010000119.1 GCA_029856235.1 Promethearchaeia archaeon | reverse complement strand
AAATGACGTACCAAAAGATAAGGAAGAAGCATACCAATTACCCACCTTTGAAAAAATCCAATATGCCTGTGAACCCGTAGTTTCAAGAAGTATAAGAGCCCAAGATCCACAGGAGATAGATAAATTGACTACAGTAGTGAACAAGTGGCTTCAAGCAGATCCTACTGCGATGTATCGTTTAGATAAAGAGTCTGGAGAATTTATATTAAGTGGAATTGATCCGCTTCAAATTGAGATACTTACAAAGCGAATTAATAATCAAGTGGCAATTAACATTGGAGAGCCGATTATAGTATATCGAGAAAAAATAACCAAGAGAAGCAGAGATTATTACACAAAATCAGCTAACACACATAATCGCATTTTGTTATACATTGAACCACTAGACGAGAAAACGGAAAAACTAATTGAGTCTGGAAAAATAACAGATCTGATGAATGAAAAAGATAAAGCTAAAATCTTGAGAGAGGAAGCTGATTGGGACGCGAAAGAAGCTAGACGAATTGTTGATGTGTATCAAGGAAGCTTACTCGTAAACGGTACCTCGGGATTACAACGATTCGATAAAGTTAAATCTTATTTAACGGCCGCTTTTAGGGATTGGCTTGGAGAATGTATTCTTGCGAAAGAACCAGCTGCAGGATTTAAAGTTGTTTTCACAGACATGACAATTCACGAAGATACAAGGCATACATCATATGGTCAAATCGCTGGAATGGCTTTTTCAGCAATGTCGTTAGCTATGTTGGACGCTGGACCTCATCTTTTTGAACCCATTCAGAAAATTGACGTGAAAACTCCAGAAGGGACTGAGGGACCGGTAAATGCTATTATTAACAAACGACGTGGTAAAATTACAAACGTAATTCCAGAAGGAGAGTACGTAAGAGTTCAAGGTGAAATTCCCGCAGCTGAAACTATTGGTATAGCTGACGATATTCGAGGTTCTACTCAAGGAAGGGCTTTTTTTGGATACGAATTTTCGGGATTTGAAAAAGTACCAAATAGTTTAGAAGAAGATCTTATCCTCGAAATTCGCAAACGTAAAGGTATGCCAGACCACTTGCCAAATACTTCAAGTTGGGATCGGTTTATTTACAAAAAGACTTAGATTTTTATTTTATTATTTTTTTTATATTTTTATTCTTCAGAAACTTTATAATAGAGCTTTCTAACTAGTTTTTGGAACGCTTCAATAACTCCTTGTCCTGTCAAAGCACTTGTTTTAAAGTATTCGATGATGTCATGTTCATTTACAAAGTTCCCAACATTAACATCCGAATTAATTTTCTCCTTATCAGAAGTCAAATCGGTTTCATTAATTAAGTCGATTTTATTTCCAAAAAGTGCTATTGGAATATCTCCGCAATATTTTTTAAGTTCTTTAAACCACTTTTCAACGTGATCGTAGCTTTTTAATTCCTTAGGAACGTGTGAAAACACAATAATCGCACCGCTGCTACCATTATAAAACTTGCGACGCATTACTTCAAATGTTTCTTGTCCCGCGATATCCCATATAAACAGCTTAACCTGCTTACCTTCTATTTTTTCTTCATAATTTGAAAATTGAGCCCCCAAAGTGGAGATATAATCTTTTTGAAACGATCCTGTGGTATATTTTTTAACCAGTGTCGTTTTTCCAACCGCCGGGTCTCCAACAACAGTAATTTTAAATTTATATTCTTTTTCTCCTATTGACATAATCTTGATAGTCAAAATTTCTTTATATATTTTTAACTATAGGAATTAGTCCAAATCTTAACATTTATAGAATTAAAGAAATATTATTAATATTAAGGGAATTTTGAAATAATTTGAAGAGAGTAATATTGATGTAAATATGTCAGATGATCAAGAAAATCAAAATGAAGAAGAAACTAATATTGAGAAAGAAGAAACAAGAGAAGAAACAAGAGAAGAACAAGACGATTTAGATGTATATATCTCAGATATGAAGAATCTCGAGACTGATTTTTCTGATTTGGAGGATCTTGACCTTGAAGAATTACAAGAAATGCAAGATGCAATTGCTAAGGTTAAAGAAATGGAAACCTTACAACAAGAAGATGTTAATGAAGAAAAAATTTCAGAAGAATATGAATGCCTTGAATCTGATGCTCAAACAACCGAGCGTGAAGATTATTTAATGCAAAAAGAAGCTATGATTAGTGACTTCTCTGATATTGATAATATTGATTTTGACGAACTTCAGGAAATGCAGAAAGCCATTGAGTCTGTACAACAAGAAGAAGACAAAGCAGTCGACACAGGAATAAGCGGATATCCAACTGGCAGCGCCGAATCCTCAGAATTAGAGGAACGCATAAAAGAAGAACTCCTCGAGCGAAAACAAGAAACTAAAAAGGATATCATTACTCCCGAAAAATTTATAGATCGTGCAAGAAATAAGCGAGACAAGATATGGTATCACGTACTTAATTACTTGGTGTATCAAGCAGAGGATCACATTGCCAGCAAGGAATTACTTTACGAAATGTTAAAAGAAGTCACCAGTAAAAGCCCTATTGATCCAATTCCCGAAAACCAATTCTACTTTGGTCTTGGTTATATCCTTCGATTGACTCTGAACGAGAAGCAGGTTGTTAAATACTTTAGAGGAGGTAAATTTAAAATTAACATTGGAATTAAAGGGATTAGCGATCTTTTAGAAGAAGTGGGAGAGCCAATTAGTACGAGACCAATTTTAAAAGAAGAAGAAAAAAGAAAGATGTACAAGGAATTTCTCAACGACGATTTTTTTGATCAGATTTAATGAATAGAGTATTGATGAAGTTTTTGTACACACAGCGAGATAATTAAACTTATATATATCAGAAAAAATAATTAGTTACTGTTTTATTTAAAAAAATTAGAAAATATAGTGGTTATATATGGATATAGTAGATATCTTACAAGGGACGCTTAGTTTAATATATGTTTTAATTTCTTTCGTTATCGGATTTACAATCATCTCCAAATATAGCAAATACAAGAATAGACTGTATATTCTAGTAGGTCTGTGTTGGCTTATGTTATCCACTCTTTGGTTACCAGAGGCTGCCTCATTCCTAATGAGCTTATTTATTCAACAAACTCTAGCACTAGATTGGTACTTTATAATAGGCAATGCCTTCGTTCCTGTTGCTTTATTCTGCTGGATCTTTGCTTATACAGATATGATCAGTCATCAGAAACAAAAACAAGCATTAGCACTTATTGTTATCTTCGGTATTGTCTTTGAAGTACTATTTTTCTATCATTATTTCTTCTTGGATATTAGTTTATTAGGGGTGATTAACCCGTTACGGCCCTTTAGTGCTGATTTGGGGTATTTCTTAATAATATTGTTGTTCATATCATTTCTGATCTTATTCGTAACAGGTTTTAAGTTTGCTAGAAGGTCAGTAAGGTCTGAAAATAAAGAAGTTAGACTAAAAGGGAAACTCCTTGAATTTGCTTTTATCACTTTTTCAATTGCCGCTTTGCTTGAGAAAACCGCGAGATCACTTCTGATAGGAACGGTTTTTACTAATCCAACGGAGCCTATATTAGTAGTAATGTTAGTAGTTGTGAGAGTACTTTTAATTTCAAGTTCGATTGCCTTTTACGGTGGTTTTCTCCTACCACGATGGATGCGGGAGATTTTTAATCCTTAATAATAACTTTTATTTTTTTATAATCTTAATTTAACTCTTTAGGAATAGGAATTTTAGCTTAGTATCTCCCTTTTCATACTCCCCTCGTAAGATTTCATCATTATTTCTAACAACTTAGGACCTAATGAAATACGGTAGCATCCTTCTAATTCACATTCTTGGTCTACTAACTACTAATCCTTCGACCAATATATCTAGCTACTTTTTTTTTATATTCAATATAGGTATAACCAAAGAATTCTTCTAATTCTTTTTCTTCCAACTTAATTCTAATATGAAAATTAATGATGAAAATAATAATAAATGAGCATGTTATCCATGTTGGAATTATTAAACTAAATCCTATAAATTATCTGGATTAAAATGAGCTATATTATATTTATTTTTAAATGTATTTAAAAATCTTTAACTTTTGCATGGACTATACAATGTGTTCCATTAATTTTCCCAACGATATTTCTGTTTTTATCCTGAAAATAATTTTCTTGTAGTTTGAGGGAATCCCAATTTTTAATTAATTCTAATCCTCGATCCTGAAGAAAATTTCTAATTTCTCCTTCTAATAATCCAAAGGTCCACCCTTCGCCATCTTTTTTGACCCTTTGATATATTTCTCGTTCTCCATAATATAGATTCTTCTCTTCAAGAACAGATTGATAAATATAATCGAAGACAACTTCACTTCCCTTACCAGCGCTATCGGTGATGAATTTAAAATCATTATTTACTGCAGATTCATTTAAATACATTGTAATTCCTTCAAGTATATAGAGTGTTTTTTTATTATATTGAAAACCAATTGATTTCAGTTTGTCTTCGATCTTCTCGGTATTAAAATCTATTTCAACATATAAAACCTTTCCAGGATCTATTTTTCGCTTTTTGTATTGTTTTAATTTGTCTGATATTGTGGTGGTTACATCTAATTCAAAAATAGCTATTTTTTCATTTGTACCAATTAAACGAATGCCTCTGGAATCAAAACCCGCTCCAAAAAGAATTATCTGATCAAAATTATTTAATACTGCATTTAAGAAAATTTCATCAATCACTTTCGTCCGAGCGATAACATATTCATAAATACCCTTTGGACCTATTTTCTTTAATAGAAGAGATCTTATTCGTTTAGATTTAATTAAGGGATGGAAAAACCGAGGTAATAACCGGGGAGCTATATAGTCATTACTTTTATAATATGGTATTTTTTCATAAAAAGATGATGCTCTGCAAACACAAGTAAAAGCGGCTGTTCTAGACGACTTTTTCTCAATTCGCCGTTTATCTTTTTTTGAATTCATTAATTTCTAATATATTAAAGGATTTTTATAAAATTATATATTTTTAAATTTTAAATGGAATTAAGGCTAAATCATTATATTGAAATCCATTTTCCTCTATTTTTTTCCCAAATTTATACTTACTCTTGCCATGGGACATTTTTCTTTATTATTACAATTAGGGCATAATGACAAAAAAGATAAGAAGATGTGTATGATTAATAAACCAAGTAGAATTAGAACTACAATAAGAAGAGAATCATTCCAGTATAAAATTATTAGAGAAATAAAACCTATAAAATAATATAATATACCAAATATGCCCACAAAAATTGCACTGATTTCTATTGTTTTTTTACTATATTGTTTTTTTTTATATACTATTTTTGATAAAAAGGGCATAAAATAGAGTTGAAAAACTCCAGGACATACTTTATTTTGAAAAGGACATTGTGAACAAATAATTCCACCAGAAAAATTTGTAATTATCCAAAATGAAATGAATAAAACTAAAATTATAATCGATCTAAATGCTAATAAAATAATAATCCCTACAAAAGCAATTACAACAGAGATTGTGGAAATTAGTAACCTAAAAGCTAAATTTTTAGAAAACATCAGCTAATTTATATAATCATCATTAAAAAGATTTGGCGTATTTGGAGTTAGATTTCTTTTTATAGTACTATTGGTATTTATTTTATTAAATGATGGTTATGCTCGAATCATTGTAGAAAACAAACAAGAGATTTCAAGTTATCCATTATTCATAACCTTAGTTTTGCTCGGATTTGTTATTATGATTAAAGCTAAGACCCTTGGAATAAAAATAAAAGAAATCTCTGATCGCTGAATTTAGCGCCATCCTCGAATGTTTGCGAAAAGAAGGTAAAGTTTGGCGAGACAAAGTTCAAAACTATGAATGTTAATAAAATTAAAAAGATTTAATTAATAAGCAGATCCCATTCATAAAACAATATAAGATCATTCAAACTCATGAAATATAAACCTTCTTTGCTCATTATCGGAAATTCAAATGTAGGAAAAAGTTCAATAACAAGATTATTAGTTCCAAATCCTAAAAAGTTTAAAGGTAAAGCAGGTAAACAACCTGGAAGCACACTCATGATAAAATCTATTGGATTTCCTCAAATGCCTTACAAAATCGTAGATCTACCCGGGTTTGGATATATGAATAGTTCGAGTCGCCGGAGAGAAGAACACATAAAGAAACAACTAGTTATCCATATTGAAAAACACCATGATAACTACTTTTTTAGTTTAGTAGTATTGAATGCCTTAAGGATAGAAGATGAGTTAAAAAAATATTACCTGGAAAATGATACTACTATTCCTCTATCTTTTGAGTTAATTAAATTTCTAAGGGAATTTGAAATACCAATTCTTGTTATTTTAAACAAAATAGATAAAATCTCAGTTTTTGATAAGAAAAAGATAAATTCCTTGTTGATCAATTCAGCTAAGGATTATGGATTAAACTTAATTCAAACCTCTGGTGAGTATGTTAGAGATTATAAGGAAATACCTTATTTAGAATTCTCAGCAATAAAAAGAACAAATTTGGATAAATTGAAAAAAATAATTCAACAATCAATAAACCAGATTACGAATTAAGGAATCAGCTTTTTTTTCTTAAAATGAAATACTTAATAATTCCTAATATAGGATTAAGGCGAGGTACTTTTACTTTATATTTTTTATAATCATCACCAAATTTATCAATAAGATTTTTATCCTCTGTGTATGTCCATTGATAAGTTAAAATTATGATGGTGATACTAAGAATTAAACTAAGCCATATTTGAGTCCATAATGTAATACTGATAGTAAATAATATACCTCCTAAATATTGTGGATGCCGGATTATGGCATATGGACCTTTTTCTACTACTTTTGTAGTATTAAGATAACTCTTTCCCTTTTCCACACTCCCTCGTTTTTTAAAAGTCCAGAAAGAAATTAACCCAAAATAAATACTAAAACCCCAAATTACATATCCTATATAGGCTAAAATGATTAAGCTTAATTCATTAAAGAATAGGAACATTAGGATTATTTGAACTATAAAAAATATTGTAAAAATAGTTGTTAAGATTATATCCTTTAAACTAAATCTTTTTTCCTTTTTTTCAGTAGCAATAGTATTTTTCTGCATTTCACATAATGACCCAAATTTTATATATTTTAAACTATAATTATATAATTAAAGTAGAATATTTAAATTTAATCATTCAAATTTGACTATATTAAAATAAAAATTTCAAATGTACATACGGAGTTAGAAAACCTAAATGCCAAAGAAAAAATATACACCACTTAAAACATTTATTTTAGGTGTAATGAGCACTATTCCTAAACCTATGAGTGGTTATGAGCTCATATCATTAGCAAAATCATGGCGTTTTGATCATTATATTAATACTACAAAGGCATCATTTTATTACACGTTAAAGCTACTTGTAGGTGATAAAATCATCAAAGTAGTAGGATCTAAACAAGAAGGTAATCGTCCTGAAAAAATAATATACAGTTTGACGAATAAAGGCAGAGAAGAATTTCAAGAACAAATAAAATTCTTTTTGACTAAGACTCAAGATATTTACTTTGATGTTGACTCGACTATGCCTTTTATTACATATATTGGCTCGGTCGTAGGAAAGGAATTTATTTTAAACTTAATAAACAATCAAATCGAAAAACTTAGATCAACCTTCAAACATGTTGTTGAGGGTGAGAAAATAGTAACTTCTCATTTTTCATACGAGTTTAACCCATTTAATATTCTACCTTTAAAACACTGGAAACTTCATAATGAGGCTGAAATAAAATGGCTTGAAAGTTTTAAGGAAATAGTAGAATCTATTGATGATTTCAAAGACACTTATCAAAATTATGTAAAAAAGTCTTTAAAAATAAGTTTAGCTGAAGAGAAAAGTGAAAAAAAGTAAATGATGAAAATTAGTACCGGTCATGAAGGAGAATAGGATTTAATCAATAATAGAGTAAAATTTAGGTGAGTTTTCATAAAGTATCTTTAAGGATTCTTAATTATTGGATCTTTATTTCTATCCCAATTTACAGCAAACAAAAAATCTCTACTTGCTTTATTTTTATAGATTAGTGGAAGATTCCCTATTTCTTCGAATTTGAGGGCAAAATTCTCTAAATCTTCGTAGGTAGGGAAATAGTGCAGTATAGGTTTGTCACTTTTCAGACGTTCTCTTATATTTAGTGCACTTGCCTGAAGCGTAAATCCTTTAATTTCAAAAAAATTAGGATTTGCCATCTTAACTATTCTAATGTAATCTTCTATAAATTTGTCCATCAAATTTAGATTTTTTACAGCTGTTAATCTTATTACAGATCTACAAGACAAACTTTCAACTAAACTTAAACTATCCAATATCTTCTCCCACCCATTTTTAATCATCGGGCGGCATACTTTTTTGTAAATTACCTTATTAGGTGCTGGTAGGGTGATATAAAGTTGAGACGGCAATGAATTTAAGCTTTGAATTCTTTCTGGTAATGTACCATTAGTAACTATGAAGGTGGTCATATTTCGATTGCGAAAATCGCTTACTAAACCATCTAATTTTGGATATAAGAACGGCTCACCATCAAGAGAGATTGCTGCGTGATTAGGGTTCATTGCTTCGCTGTGTGTTTGCATTATTTCGTCGGGGGATGTTAAAGATAAATTAATCAATTTAACTATTTCATCTCTAGAGTCTATACAGCATGAAATTTCACTATCAAGTTTAAAAGTCTTTAATGAAATATCAGTCGGTATGAGAAACTCTTGATTTTTCAATAGATTAAATGCTCGCTCGATTTTATTCTTACTAACATGAAGACCTTTCGAAAGTGAATTAATACTTTGATCTTCCCTATTTTTTAACATATAATTGAGGAGATCAACCATAATTTCATAGTTTTCAAGATATCTCCTTAATGGTAAGTGGTTTTTTATAATATCTTGATGATGACGAATCATTTCGGCAATTAAATATTTAGGATCATCAGACTCAACACAGAATTGACTGCTTAGATTTCCTTGTTCAATATCTCTCCAGCAGAAAACACACTGTTGATTACAGAATGGCATAGAAGGAGTATTTTGTAAGCATCTATGACTTTGAACGCCAAAAACTCCCTTATAACAATTTCTATTCTCTCTCCCCGTCATCAATTTTTGTTCTAACCAATGACATGGTTTAATCGCACTATGTTTATTCTTCCCTATAATGCGATAGGTTGTTTTAGTATAAGTTTCAACAAACTTATTTGTAATTTTGTTGTCAATAATGTATGGATTCGTCATCGCAGAGGACCATGTTATTTGTCGTAAACTAGTAAATCATAAATATAGATTAATGTATCTAATTTAGATATTAAAAATTATTATTTACAATTATAAGTACATTACTAATTAGGAACCAACTTATAAAATATAATTATCATCACTTTACAAACTTTAACTGAAAATAGAAATGTTAAATAAAATTAAAAGTCAAATGCTTAATTTAGGTTTAAAATTCATTAGCTTAGATGATAAATTAGTCAGGATGATTTTGGAAACTAGTTCTTCAAACATTAATGAGATAGTTATACTACCCGCAGTAAAACTAGTAATGAAAAAAATTGTGAATAAATTACAGAATAAAATTGTACACGGGAGAGTATACAATGGAGTTCTAAACGGAATTAAGGTAAGTGTTATCCGTTCTCAGGTAGGTGCTCCCAACGCTGCTCTTACATTAGAATCTTTGAAGCGATCAAAAGCAAAAATAGTAGTTAGGGTAGACTTTTGCGGTGGAATTTATGGAGAGAATACTGAAATAAATATTGGCGATATAGTGATACCAAAATCAGCTTATTGTGGTGATGGAACGAGCACTGAATACTTAAGAGCCAATCCGATGTTGTTAAACAGTTTAGATTCAATTCAGAATCCACTATCAACTACACAGAATATAATTGCTAGTCCTCAGACTATTTTTATATCTAAACCAAATGAAATCTTAAAGGATCTATTAGTTAAAGAAACTCGGGCATTTACGCCTAATAGAATAAGAGAAGCAGACCTTTGGACAACAGACGCTTTATTTTGTGAAACCTTTGAATTTATTAGATCTCTTAAAGCAGTAAATATAGAAGCAATTGATATGGAAAGCTCAATTCTGTTTTTATTAGCGACATTATATAACATAAAAGTTGCTTCAATACTTTCCGTATCAGATTTACCCGGGCACCCTAAGTATGACCTATTAAATTCAAACGAAATCCATCCCGATATGGAAACTGGGATTGATAATGCTATTAAAATATTGATCAACGCGCTTCCAAAAATACAACACACGCTTTAAAATTAATATATTTATAATCCCTTCAACAACTTAGAAAAATCTGGTTCACCAAAAAACTCGTTAAATCTGGTAAGCAATTCCACATTGACAACGTGTATCTTCTGTTCTTTCTGAGTCTTGACGGATTTGATAAGATCTAAATCTTTCAATTTTTTCATGTAATATTGAATCGTCCCAGAATACACATCAAGAATTTCTCCTATTCTTGAAATAGCTATTCCTTCGTCTTTAAAAATTTCTTCGATTATTTTTGGAATTAAAGGATTTGAGAAAATGACTTTATACTTGTCATAATCTTCTGGAACATCTGCTAAGAAATAATGTAGAGATTTTCCAATTTTTTTCGATCTAATTAATTTAAATCGTTCTAATGTCATTATGTGTTTTAAGAACGGCGTTCTCGTTATTTCTAATTCTTCTTCGATTTTTTCGTTCCTGGCGTGAATCCCCGGATTTTCTTCTATGAATTTTAGGATTTTAACTATTTTTTCGTTATTTAGTATTTCTAGTTTTGTTCTTCGTTCATTAGTGACTATCCAATTCTTTTCTTCTAAACTTCGGATAGATAAAAAGATTTCTTCCTTGCTATAACCCTTCTTATATGCAAGTTTCGCGATACTCTTAGCATATAGTTTTTCAATAATAGGAAATTTCTGCAATTCGGCTTCAGAGGAAAGATCAATCTCAAAATCAGCGTCATACCGCTTTAGTTTTAGTATATCTTGAGCAATGTTTAAGACATCTTTTTCAATTACATTTAATTCTGTTTCCTCCTTAATCTGGTCTTTAACCTTTTTTTTCTTCTTAGCTTCAAGATCCTGTAAAGGAGTAAAATCTAATCGCCTAAATGAACTTCCCTCTAGTTCTTTTTCCACTCTATTCTCCTTCGTTTCTCTTCTTTTTTCTGACGACATTTTTTGATTGAAGTCTTTTTTTCCGTATTAAGCATGTTTTTCTAAAAATTTCATATATTCTATTTGCTGTTCTTCATCCATACATTTTAGTTCTTCTATAATTTGTTCGTAATATTTCGATTTAAAATTTGGTAGATTGCGTATTCTTTCAAATAATTTCTGTGGAATTTCTTGATATAGATTCCTCAACTCTTCAATATAGTTTAGTTGTTCCTCTTCAGCTAAGAACGCTAATTCTTTAAGTATACTCTTTCGCTCCTTCTTTGGTATTTCAAGTTCCAATATCTGCTTTCTTAAATCTTTGGAGATAATATTAAAGATTTTAGAAAAGTATTCTTTAACGATTTTCCTATCTTTCTCGTTCTTAACTGGTAAAAGCGACTCATGAAGCCTTAATTTAGTTTCATCTTCTTTTTCTTTTTTTTCTTCTTTATGTTGAACTAGATCTTCAGCTATTTCATTTTCATGATCTTCCTCGATAATTATATCTTCTTCAGGTTCTTCTTCTGGAGGTTTTTCTTCCGCTTTAACTTCCTGAGGTTTCAGTTCTGTTTTTACAGATTCTACTTGTATAGGTTTTACTTGTATAGGTTCTGTTTGTATAGGTTCTGCTTGCTCTAATGGAATTTGTTCTTTTTTAATTTGATCTAACTTTGGTTCCTCTTTTAATTCTTTTTGTATTGGAACAAATTTTGCTTCCGGTTCTTTTATCATTAGGTTTCCATATAAATCAATTGGCTTTCCCACATAAAGTGCAAGTAATAAAATTGCTTTTAACAGGATGAATATTCCTGTAGAAAAGAACCCTGTACCTAGTGCTCCTAAAATAAATGTTCTTACGACGTCAATTCCAAAAAACTCTTTCTTGTTGTATATCCGCTTCCTTAATTTTAAATCTATAATCAAGACAATAAGAGACATCAAAATCAAAGATGTTAGGATTACTATCAATGTTAAATTATTAAAAAATGATGCAATAATTGTAAGAATGCTGAATTCAATGCCACTAAAAAATATGCCATTTAACGCAAGTAATAGGATTACAACACCAGCTTTAGCTGAGAAATTATTTATGGAATTCTTTAATTTAAGACCAAATTGATATAATTTGTGATCCCCCCCTTCAGAGTTCTTAGCAGAGTGAATAAATATTAATATTCCTTTAATTAATATGATTACGCCCGTACCATAGATAATACAACCTAAAATCCCATAACAAATAGCATCAAGAGCTATTTCATCATAGCTATTAGATTTAATTCTCGGGGATATAAATTGAGAGTCGTAAATAATGATTAATAAACTACTAAACACAATAAGACACGCACTTATTATGAGAATAATGCCTCCTGAACTGTGGACGCTGAAGAGGCTTAATAGCAAGGTAATAATAGGAAAAATTACAAGAGGAAGATAATCAAACTTATTTAAACTCTTTATTGCTTTGTCAAGATTAGATTTCTCTTTATCGACAATCCCGTATTTGGTGGATTTATGTATCAGTACTCCTGACTCTCTTACAGTAGCTTGTTTAAAACTTACACCTGATAACGAAAAAGGCGTTCCACACATTTCACAGTATACTTGAACTTTAGATTCAATTAGTTCTGATAACTCCTTTGGAAAAACATACTGACAACTGCGGCAAACGTATAGTTTATTTTCCATTTAAGCCTCACACTTATATATTAATTATTTTATTTAATTCTTTTAATTTATGAATTACATTGAATTTCAATTTGTATTTTTCTTAAGAATAATATTTCTGAATACTGAAGAGCTCCTAAAGAAAGAGTAAAATTTCCCGTTTTTAGTAAAAACCATTTATCAAGCATCTTTGATTTAAAAACATAACTCTAATTGAAAAATAAAATCTTAATTAACAGAAGTAGGAATTTGAATATAAAAATAATGGAGTCCAATTTTTAAAAAAATCCATTAAAATTTAGGTAGCTTCAATTGAGTTAATCTTCTTTTGACAATTAAGAAGTTAAATCTTTCCAATTTAACTTTTCCACTGTTTGATTAAGATTATGATCGTCTTCCGTCGCGTTGAATTGAAGTTTAGAAAATAATCTGTAAGCTTGTTCTCGAGATGGCGTAAATTTTGCTATTTCATCATTTTTACCGTGAAATACTATTACTGGTATATTGATCTGAGTACGACTATCCCATTTCAACAGTTTAGTAGCTAAATAAGGTGCTAATAATATTAACCGTTTTACTTTCTTCGGATTCTGGAGAGTAAAAAGAACACCCATTAATCCTCCGAAACTCGAGCCGATAATAACCCATAACTCTTTATTACTTAATATTGTATTTAATTGAGCCATCCGTGCGTCAAGAAGGTCTTTAAGCGGTCTTTTTGGATCATACTCTACGAAATCAGGAGTAAGAATTTCTGGAATTATTTCTTTTAAATACAAACCTTTAAATCCTTTACCAGAACTTTCAAGACCGTGGATGAAAATAATATTATTCATTTAAACACTTAAGTAATTAATTTATAAGACTTTTCCTAAATCAAATTCTTCATTGGGTTCTGAGGTTAATTCCTTGTTCAATTCCCTTATCAATTTTTTCTGACCAAAAAAAATTAAGATGATAAGTACGCCAAAATAGAATGTAACAATAATCAATGTAATGAAGTAATAATTTCCCGTGAAAGAAATGAATTGGGCAGCAACTCCTATAATAAATCCAGTAAATAATCGAGATTCCGTGGTACTCGTCCTAAATAAAAGTTTTTGAGTTCCCCAATCGATTAAACCTGGTATTGGAAAGATAATTACTATAAATAACGCTACTTCAGGACTAAATTGGCTATCAAATATTTGTTGAACTAAATGAGTAAAAAATATAGACATAATTATTCCAATTACCATACCTGAACATCTAGAACACAAATAAAGTTTTGTTCTTCCAAATTGAAAATAGAATGTATGGTCACTCGCAGAAATAGGGTGATGTGTTAAACCTAAGTAATATAATTGGCGTTCTGTTGTAGCTAGAACTTTGTCATAAATAACCAGAAGAATGGGCACTACAATAATAACCGAAAGAAGAGCTTCTAAGAAAAATTTTAAGCCACTATTAATAAGCAATGTTTCAAATTGTAGCGAAGTTGAATAGAATATAAATTGGAAACCTGTAATGAAAAACATCACAATAACAGAATCTATAACTAAAATTAAAATACTATAGAGAATCTTCTTAATCTTTTGATATTTTAAGGGTTTATACTTGTAAATCCCCGCTATCATACCGAATAATGCTACAATAAAACACCAATCTAAGAAAACACTATTGTAGAAAGCAAGTTGAAATAAAAGTTCACCAAAAAAACCGGCGATGAAAGCTTGAATTGGACCTGCTAATATTGAGAAAAAAGTAACTACTAATAAAGAAACTCCAAATACTAATGAAAACTCGTAATTACCGATAAATGGCATAGAGATCGAACCAAATGATTCAGAAACATATATATAACTCATTACGATAAAAACTATAACTAGAATATTAACAAATATTAATCGTAAGGTAATTTTTGGTTTTTTATCAATATTCATACTAATCGCATTAAATGAAGGTTGTTAAAAAAACTTAGACCTAATTAGTTAAAGATTAAATCAAGTTCTTCAATTAATTTAAATTTCGTCATTTCGAATCCTTTTCTAAGGACCGAAACTATTATATTTTTCCCGGCGGGAACATTTAGAATGCTATCGTCTTCCTCCACTATTGCTATACCATCTTCATTATAATCTAATTGTCGTTTCAGAGCTTCGAAGGCATTTTCTTTTGTTTTAAAAGCCGCTCTTGATAATTCGTGATAATTTTTTACATCTTCATTTATGTTTAAAAATAGAATGCATTCTTCCACTTGGGAAATAAAAGACTTCTTAGTAATTTCTTTCAATTTTTTATAGTGTTTATGATCTTTTTTGCACTGCTTATCAGTTTGATCATTTTCTAAATAATTTGGGAAGTTTTTATTAATCACTTCATCAAATCTTTCTTTAGTAATCTTGCCATTTTCAAGTAGTGTTTTTGCAGAATCTAAGGCGATTTTAATTTGTTTCAAAGTCCCAACACGAGCGTTATTATCGCTCCAAATCTTATAGAAAGCTTTCACTATTGGTTTCACAACAAAATTAAATGCTCCGGTATCTAACTCCGTATCAATTAATTCTCTACCATAACCTAGTGACAAATCAGTTGTTGATATCATCTTTTCTTCAACGATTTTATAGTTTCTTGGTATATGACTCATTTTTACTTCTCTCTTGATTGGTAAATTTCGTTTTTTGTAGCTTTTTCTATTATTTTAATAATAAAGTCTCATAATTTAATGGTTTAACTCTTATTAATCATAAGTATCGTCAATAGATTCTAAAAATTCCTTCTTGGTCTCTTCGAATCCTTTACGAAGAGATCTAATAATTATTTTCTTACCTGCTGGTAAAGATAGAATACTTGGATCCTTTTCAATAATTTTAATTCCCTTTTCCGTGAACTCTAATTGTTTCATTAAATTCATAGTAGCGAGTTCTTTAGTTTTAAATGCAACTCTGGCAAGTTCGCTATATTCATTAATATCTTCTTCAACACTCAGAAATTTTCTCACTTCTTCAAGATAATTAACGAATGTTTCTCTTGCATTTTCTTTTAATATTTCGTAGTTTTTATGGTGTTTACTACATTGATATGTTACCTGATCACCTTTTAGATATTTTGGGAAGTATTCTTCGACAATTTTGCTAAAACCTTCTTCAGATTTACCATTTAACAATAGTTGCTTACCAGCATCAAGCGTTACGTCTATTTGCTTCAATGTTCCCTTCCTTGCGTCATGCATGGCCCAAAAATCGTAAAACGCTTTAACAATAGGTCTTACTATGAAGTTTAAAATCCCCGTATCTAATTCCGTATCTATAAGTTTTCGCCCTTTTTTAAGAGATTGTTCCATCTGTTGAATCATTTTCTCTTTTATTAGATCATAATTTCTCTCGATATACTCCATTGAAGATCTCCAGTATATAACATTTATTGAGTATTTTGTTTATTAAAATATTCCTTGAATTAAGAAAAGAAAATTTTGAAAATTTTTTAACTTTTTTATAATTCTTTTAGTCTTCCATTTGAAACGAAAAAAGTATATAATATAGAATAATGTTTTATTATAATATTAGGTTTGAAATATAAAATAACTAAATTAAGTTAATTTTATGCGCTATATCTTTAAAATTCTTCTACTGGGTCTAGATGGAGAAGCCATTTCTTTTTACGCTCTTAGAGCATTCGAAGAAGAGGGTGAAACTAAAGGAGCTTATTTAGAGTGGTATAGAGAAGTAAACGCTTTTGAGGATATTTGCGATTTGGAAGTAAATGCAATTACTGACATAACAAATACTGATTCTGATTTTGATGAAATGCTTGGAACTGTAGATGGTGTTATCTACTTCATAAATCCTTTAAATACCGAAGAAATAGAAATTTTCAATTCCATACTACACGATATCAGATCAATAAAAAGAAGCATACCTATTGTTCTGATGTACTATGATCAGCAAGGAATATTACCAATATCTGTAAATGAATTGTTAGAAAACACGTGGTTGGAATATGTTGATATGGAAGCATTTGTTAACCTTCAACCAAGAGAATTTCACCAAGCTTTACAATGTTTATGTTTAGCGATGATATCTGGAGATACACCGTTGAATATAGAAAATGCGTGGATGAGATTTCCAATCTATATTCAGCTAGCAAACATCTTCTTTAAAAAAGCGAATAACGAAGAAAAACCTGAACTTTATTTTTTTGCAGCTAAAGCTATCAAAAAAGCTGCGATGATTGCTGACATATTTAATAAAGAGGAATACTACATCATTTGCGAACAGGCTGCTTTTCTTTATTCAAAAGTAAATCTGTATTTGGAAGCTTCACAAATTCTGCAACCCGTAGATAAAAAAAAAGAGGAGAATTTTAAGAGATTATACGCCGAATCAATGGTTTTAGAGGGTAATAAGTTATTTAACAACCGTAACTTTATTCAAGCAGGAAAACAGTATCTAGCCGCAGCCCAATGGTCCGCTATTGAAATTAAAGATAACAACTTGATGGATGAGTCTTTTAAATTAGCGATTAATGCTTATATATCTGCCTGTAGGGTTGAAAATGCGTTTAATGTCCTTGCTAATCTACCTCACGAACAGGCTCTTCTTATCCTTCGAGGAGTAGCTGATAAAATTGTCGCTGCTGCAGATTTCTTAGTCAAGGAAGAGAATTTTATAGCAGCTAGAGCTCAATTATACCGTGCGGTCTCTCAATACCAGCAGGAAGGACTGTTTGAAGAATTGGAACTGTTTACAAATAAGTTATTAAAAGTCTTAATCAGCCTATTGAAGATAGAACTGAAGAAAGAACTACCGATACCTGCAAAACAATATTACGAGGAGATTGAAAATCTCTCAAAAGCTTACAATGTTAAAAAACCTAATGTTGATTCTCATCTAGAACTGTTAATTACGCAATTCCTAAATAATCTTGATTTTGGTAATGCTTCAATATTGATCAATAGTTTGAATTCTTTAAAATTAAAGAAAAAATTAACAGCACTAAGTTCTAAAGTTGAGGACGAAAATAAAGTATTTATTAAAAAACAACTAGAGGAGAACATTAATAAAGGCATAGAATTCCTAAATACTTTCATAGAATATGAGTTAGACATCTTTAAAGAAATTAATACTCAGATTATTAAAGAAGCTAATC
Organism: Promethearchaeia archaeon; assembly: GCA_029856235.1. Taxonomy (GTDB): domain Archaea; phylum Asgardarchaeota; class Lokiarchaeia; order Sigyniarchaeales; family SOKP01; genus SOKP01. The sequence goes on along the minus strand of JAHQWP010000119.1, from coordinate 11,647 downwards.
AATTTATAGAAAAAAACGATTATACTAAAGCCGCAAAACACGTGAAAGTTCAAGTAGAATTTTTGAAAAGAGTTGGAAGGGAAGAAATTTACATTGAAATGATTAAGAAAGCTCTAGATATCTTAATAATTGGAAAAGAATTCGACCAATTTTTTAAAATGTACTATGATTTATCAAAAAAAGCAAAATTGATTTATCTTAGGAATAAGTTTCAAATTATCATAGAAAAGTTGAACGATATTGTTAAAGAACGCGATCACGACATAATTGAAGATGTACTAATAAATTTCATTTCTATTTTTAGAGAACAATTACTCTACGAACAGTCTAAGGAAGTTAGCGAGATTTTTGTCGATTCTATTAAATCCAAGGCAATGAAAATGGTTAATAGTAGCGCTACCACAGACGCTATAAATACCGCCATAAAATTGGTTAATAAAGCAAAAGAAATCTCATTAATGTACCTTGATAATCGCAAATTGAACTTCGATGAGATATATGAGAGTATAACAGAAATCTATATCGATCTTGACGAACTACCTGCTGCTCAAGCTATCTTAAATATGATTGAGAATAAATTTCGTAAAACAGAATTAAACCGAAAAATAGAAAAACTCGAGGCTGAAAAAAGCTCTACTGAAGCTAAGAAAGCTGAGGAATCTTCTAGAGGTGAGATTTCGAAGGAAAGGCTTTCTATTATTCGAAATAAGGCAAGGGAAGCTCGCCAAGAAAGAGATTCATCATTAAAGCAAAATAAAGCATTGAGGAGGGCTTATTTCACTGAACCGTTAAAGTATTTAGATGAGCAAAATTATGATAAAGCTATTAAGAGCTATGAAGAAAATATAAATCGTTTAATTGATCGAAGCAGACTTAAATTAGCGGGATTATCCTTAGCAATAATCCTGTTAATGTATTTAAAACAGAATAAGATTGAGGAATTTAGGAAAATCTTATCACAAACAAAAAAGAAACTAGGAAGCCTTGAAAAATCATTTACAGAGACATTTTCAGTTGCTTTGGTTGAGTATATTTTAGACATTGAGAAATTGGGAGACTCTATTAAACTTCAGGAATCATTAGAGTTTGTTGAAAATTTGCCATTGTTAGACGAAGAGATCTCTCTTCTCTACGAAATTTTAGGTAAATCACCTAAAATTCTCGAACCTGAGGATTTGGAAAAGGAAATTGCTGAAACTGAATATAAACTTGAAAATCTCCTCGAACTAGCCCGTAATATCTCGAAGGAGAAGAAAGATATTGCAAAAAGAAAACTGATGAAAAATCAATACTGGAAATTGGCTTTAGAAGACTTAACGAATAAAAAATATGAAGTAGCTGCTAATGAGTATAAGGATACGATTTCAAAATTACTAGAAAAGAAGTTCGTAAGGCAAGCAGCATTAAGCTTGATATTATATGTATCACTAATAATTAAAATTAAGAATCTTTCTTTAGCCAAAATAAATTTTAACAATATCATCTCAAAATACAAAGAAATTTATCATGATTTTGAGGATTTGCCCGAGATTAAAATCTTTAAAGAATTACTTCTTGCTTCAGAAAATGATAATCTAAAATTGATAAATGCCTGTATCGATCTTCTAATAGAGAAGTTAATTCTTTTTGATCCCGAAATCTCTTTATTGAAATCTATTAGCCCAGAAGATCAAAAAAGTGAACCTCTGGAGGATAAATTATCAAGAGAAGAATTAGGGAAAAAGAGAAAGTTTGAGATCGTAGAAGCACAGAAGTTTAGTAAACTCCAACAAAAAATGGGAGATGTAAGGAGAGAAAGACCAGAATTTTTAAAACAAAGAAATGCCATGAAAAAAAGATATTATAAAGAAGTAATTCCCTTGCTTGAAATAAAATCTTATAAGGAAGCTGGTTTAGAATACTTTAGATTAGCTCAAAGTTTAGCTAAAAGAAGAGACTTAAGGACTAGTTCTTTAACAATTCTATTACACGGATTAGCTTATATAAAAGCCGAAGAACCAATACAAACTATTAGATCAAACATTAAAAAATACCTTGATTCCTTGGGTCTCAATAAAAAGCTCGTGGAAGAGACTTACTATATTCTCTGTATTGATTTTATTCTTGATGTAATTTCATTTAAAATGGACACTTTTCTTTCAAAAATTAATGACTTACTAGAAATTCTACCCTTGTTTGATGAAGAAAAATTGATTTATTCTGAAATTGCATTCTAAAAGAATTTAAACCATATTAGCATATTTCATGAGATCTTTAACCCGCATTCGCAAAGTCACCTCTGTAACTCTCGCGAGTTTACTAATCTCTTTCTGAGTGCGATTCTCGCTACATATTTTGGAGCCTATATAAATAGCTGCGGCGGCGATTCCTTTTGGATCTTTTCCCGCAGAATTAAACCCACTGTCTTGAGCTTTTTCTATTATTTTGACAGCAGTGTTTCTGCATTGCATTGAAAGTTTTAATTCGTCGTTAAATTTGTCTACATAACGGATAGGTCCGAAATGCTGAACTTTCAAATTTAAATTTGGTAAAACTTCCATTAGTATTAACCGATAGCTCTTTATTACTTTTTTTTTAGGAATTTGAGCAACTTTAGTAATTTCTTCTACCGTTCTTGGAATCCCGTGTACTCTAAGTGCGCAAAAAATGGAAGCAGAGAGAAGAGTATCGATACTTCTTCCCATTGTTAGCTTCTTTTTGACAGTTTGAGTATAAATTCTTAGAGCGTCTTCCGCAACTGTGTCAGGGATGCCTAATCTTTTTTGTAAACGCTGTAAATTTGGTAAAGCAATCCAAAGGTTTCGTTCGAAAGAAGTAGTTAAGGATCTATGAATTTTTGCAAGTCTGTTAAATTTAGATTTATATTTTGGGCTCAATAAAGTCCCTCGTGCATCTCTACTACCCCTAATAATCGTTCGGGGCCCAATAGGACTGTAAACCCTTTCGTTGCTTTTTCTTTTTTGGATTTCTTCTTGTGTGAAAGCTCTACGCGGTGAATCGTCTAAAATTCTTCCATACACCGAACCGCAATTCAAACATACGTAGAATCCATCTTCCTCACTGATTTTAGGAGAGTCGCAACAAGATTCTTCTTCCTTCTCGTCAAAAAATCCATTGTCTTCAAAACTTGATGGCATATCTATTGTTTAACTTAAATGCAAATATTGGGATTAATCAATTTCAGTATAGTATTTAAAATAAACTATATATTTAAATCTTAAGCAATTTAATTTAATAGCTGTAGTGAAGATTTAAATCTTAGTCTATTTAACTATTATTTTAAAAGAATCGTAATTAATAATTATTATATTCTAAGCTTTATAATTAATAAATACAAATTAATACAAACTGCCAACAAAATGTCATCTGATATCACAAATATTTTAAGTATCTTTGCGAAATTTCTCGATCCAAAAGCATTGAAAGCGGATAAATTTAAAACTATTGAGGAAATTAAAAAACTACCCGTTCACTCTTACAAATTTATTTCTAAAAACGATGCTAAAATTTTAAAAGACCTATTAAAAATATCTACTATTGAAGAAGTTACCAAATTAAAGAGGGATAATCCCTTTGAAAATTTGAAGATTTTTGGAGCAACAAAAGATCCTCTGGAAGTTACTGAATTACAGGGAGAGTTTGATAGAAAAGTCACTACGATAAAAGCAGAGAATCCCGGGCTTGAAAAAGCTATAAAGAAAGCAATTTTTATAAGTTCGATCATTACCAATATGGTAGACGAGGGTGAGATTCTCCAAAAATCTGCCCAAAAGGTAATTGTTATTGGATTAGATAACGCTGGAAAAACGGCGATTTTGAGCAAATTTGGAGGACGATTAGGCATATCCGATTTAGCTAATTTAACGCCGACTAAAGGGGTAGATCGCCGTCATATCGAAACAGGTAGCTCTGATATAGATCTTTATATTTGGGACTTCGGAGGGCAGGCAAAATACAGAAGTAAGTATTTTGATAAACCAGAACAATATTTTCTACAAACTGATTTATTGATCTATGTAATTGATGTTCAAGATCCTGAGAGATACGCCGAATCATTTGAGTATTTTGAACAAATACTAGAAATCTTATCGACATTAGAAGAGGAACCATTTGTATTAATATATATACATAAATGCGATCCGGATTTAAAACGCGACCCCGAAACGCTATTGAATATCGAACTCCTAAAAGATAATCTAAATCAATTATTAACTACATATGACTGCGATTACGAGGCTTATATGACTTCAATTTTTTCCCTAATAACTAACGAACCTGAATTTTCTAAATATATTAAGGAAGTGATGAGATCTACAGACTCCCTAACGAGTCCAACTTTAAGAAAAGTCGAAGGTTTGGGAAAAACCTTAGAAGAAACCATGAATGCTGTTATACGGTTATCAGAAAGCCTTTCGAAACAATTATCTGAACTAGATAATAGGATGCGCGCAATTGAAAGTGGAGCATTTCAAATGGCTCAAAATGGGGTTCCAATTGGCTTAACTCCCCCTGGTAGTGCATCAACGCCAGGTGGACCGGGAGATTCTAGGTCAAAAGTTTTAGATGAGTTAAAAACTCTATTTGAAAAGAAGCGAAAATTGAATCTTTAAACAGATTTTAATGTATTTATACCTTTTTAATAACTTCTTTAATCCTTTTATGAATAGCAAGAACAATAATCACGATCATTAATCCTAATACTAAAATTGCATAAAAGAAATTTTCTATTAGTAATGGATTAAATACTTGATAATGAATTTGGCTTCCGATAACACGCTCAAAAAATGAAATTACGCTCATTAGAATAGGAGCTACAATGCTTATAGCTAAAATAAAACCTATAAATCCAATGATAAAACCAAATATTACATCGCTCGGATAATGAACTCCTAATTGGATTCTAGAAAATGAAATTATCACGGCAAAAATTAGAACTAGAATTGCAACTAACAATGAGTTTAACAAATAAGCTAATAGCAACCCTTGAGAAGCGACATTATAAGAGTGCCAAGAAGGAAAGCTTCTCGACGTGGGTTTTCTCTCGAGAACCTTAATATCTTCCAGTATTTCGAAAGGTCTGTCTCGATCAAAAAACTTTTTTATTGGAGCAATTATAACAACTCCAAGTAAGAAAATTGAACCTATGTATGAGAATAACAACGGGTCGTAAAAAATAAATAGATAAAAAACCATTAAAAACATCCATATCGTCTCTCTCCCAGCAAAAGATAGTATTTTCAAAAAGATTGTTACTGGTTTACCTCCAATACCATTAAATCTTAATATGATTTTTTGGTCCCACTTATCTAGTTTATTAAAGATCTTTTTTGATTGCATGTCTTTTGCGCCCTTTAAATATCCAACCCTAAAAATTTATAAGCCTCTTTAACTTTGGGAACGGTTTCTTTGAAATATTCAATTTGATGCGAATCAGAACCAACGAAGAATTTAGCTCTCTCCGATTTCAGTTGCTCTGCAATATCCTTAGAAGGAAACGACCGATTGATAGGGAATTTTACACCTGACAGATTGTATTCAATGCGAATCTTATTCTTGATACACAACCTCCCCAAGTCTAGAACTCTGTCTTCAGATACATCACAATCATCTAAAGGTATTATATCATTTTCATTAATGTAACGAAAAATAGTATCTATATGGCATATATTCTTAAAGATTCTTGATTCTATCATCATCCTACTGATTTCAAAGTAATCATCTATGACTTTTTTCATTTGAACTTTTTCTAATAATTCAAGTAATTTAGCTCGCGAAGTTATAGGGTAGTGGTAAATCCATTCATGTAAAGTACCCCCAATAAAATCGATTTCTTTTTCATAGTCATCCAAAAATTCTAATAATTCGATTTCTCTATCGCGATAATATTCCAGCTCGAGACCGCTAAGAATGAACTTATAACTCCCTTTCAAATCATCAAATTCTTCAAGGTAATCATCGATTTTGCCATCATAGAAAGGATCTGTTTTGTCTCTTTCTATTTTATAAAGCTCGTAATGCTCCAGAAAACATATATTGATTTCCTCTGCTTCTGCAATTTTGATGTAATCGTTAAAATTTGGACCATCTTCTGATATGTCCGAGCTCCAGTTCGTATGGACGTGATAATCAGTATATTTAAACTTCATAGGTGGTAGTTCTAAAAATGAAGTAAATAAGTTAAAAATTTTGATTATTTAATCCATCGAATTTTCCTTGTCAAAAAATACTTCGTAAAAAAGTTCCTTTTCTCCTGCTTCTGGAGGTTTAATTTTAGTATACCCTCCCTTTCTAATTATTTGTACTGTACTTTTATTTTGAATGTGGATGTTGCCGTAAAATCCTTTGATACCTTTTTCTTTCGCTATGATAATTAAGTGTTGATATAGAAAGGACCCCAGACCTTTTCCACGATAATCTTCCATAACCAAAAAACTATATTCCGCCATATTCAGTTGTGGGTTCAAGTAATAAGTGGCGTTCCCTATCATTTCTTCTCTTCCGATTTCTCCAAGAAAAGCTCCAATTGAGAATATATTGTTATAGTCTATATTGACTTCGTTTTGTGTCTTAGAATGAGTAAACTCTTTTTTTAATTCGAAAAATCTTAAGTATCTATCTGTTTCATTCAAAGAATAATACATTTTTTTTAGTAATGGTTCGTCTGTAGGCTTAACCGGGCGAATTTGAATCTTTTCTCCTCCGGGTAGGGTAGAAATAGTCTCGTATTCTGAAGGATATCTACAAATTCTTCCTTCTTCATCGAACGGTAAAATTTGATCTGAGTATACATAATTCAGTTTTTTAGCCTCGCCTAATAACCATTGTCGAAAATTTGGATGAGCAATGCAGATAAGTTCAAGTACTCGTTCACGGATTGTTTTTCCATGGAGATATGCTACTCCCCATTCCGTTATAACATAGTGTACATCTCCTCGAGACAACATCACTCCAGCGCCTTCATCCAAATGGGGTAAAATCCTAGACTTTTTACCATCATGAGACGTAGATGGCATAATTATAATTGGTTTTCCTCCTTTAGAAAAAGCAGCGCCTCTCATGAAATCTATAGTCTCTCCAATTCCAGAATAAAAACTATAACCTTCTGTTGCTGCGTTAACTTGACCAGTCAGATCAATTTGACGAGCAGAATTAATAGAGACCATTTTCTTATTCATTCCTATATATCTCGGATTACATACATAATCGGATGGATAAAATTCAATATATGGATTATTATTTACAAAATCATACAACTTTTTGGTTCCTAAAGCAAAACTGGTGATAATTTTTTCAGGATGAAAATTTTTTTTCCGACTAGTTAATACTCCTTCTTCAATTAAAGGAATTATGTTGTCTGTGACATAATGAGAATGCATTCCTAAATCTTTTTTATGCCCTAAATATTTTAATGTTGCGTTTGGTAAGTCACCAAACCCTATATGAATCGTAGATTTATTTTCTACAATATTTGCTAATTTCTTTCCAATCCTTTCTGCAATTTCATCTGGGTCATCAAAGTGGAATTCTAATAAAGGAGAATCGTTTAAAACAAAAAAATCAATTTCTTTCATGTGAATAAAGCTATTTCCTAAAGTTCTTGGCATTTGAGGATTTATCTCAACAATAGTTATAAAAGCCGATTGGGCTAATGGTTTCGCTATATCAACATTTATACCAAGAGAGCAAAAACCATTTGGATCTGGAGGAGTAACTTGTATGAGAGCAACATCAATATGTTTTCTTCCTGTTAAAAATAATGTAGGAATCTCACTAGCGTATATTGGTGTGTAATCTGCTTGTCCCTTATTAATTTCCTCGCGAAGCGTTTTTCCAATGAATAGGGCGTTATGCCTAAATAGATCCTCAGCTTTATCAGTAAAATACTTCTCAGGACCAATAGTTAAAAAGTGAAGTATTTCGGTATCAATTAACTTTTCTGATTGTTTTATCAACTCTGATGTAAGTAATTGCGGTTCCGAGCATCCAGAGCCAATAAACACTCTATTACCCGGAATAATCTTATTAATGGCTTTTTCTGCTGTGATTTCTTTTTCCTTCCATTTTTCACGCCATTCTTCTTCTAGATAATCCACTTAATTCATCTCACGGTTCTTGCTTTAACAACATTTTACATTAATCTCAAAAAATAGTTAGGTCTTATATCTTTAATATTTTTACTTTAAATAAATAAAATTTGTGATTTTATAAAAAAAAAAGATTTAGATGGTGACTTCTATAGAACAAGCACTACAATAAGGATATTGCTAAATAATTGTTCTTTTCACCGCCAGGTAGATATCTATTAATGCCATCTTGCTTATAATATCCTATTTCCACCCTTTCACCTGCAGATAAAGACATAATAGTAGTAACACTCAAGGATATTCCTGAACCCCCAGCTGCGTATAGAAATTTCTCAGCTTTTTGAGTGCCCTCCACATATATTATTGACCTATAATAATCTCCATCAGAGCATGCACTAAAAGTCACCGTTCCTGTTATGAGATATGTCCCATTTATAGGAGCAATATAACTGTAAATTGATAAGTTAAAATTATTACCCGGATCGTAACTCAAAGTATCTAGCCTTAAAACGTTAAAAAAGTCATCATTTTCAAAATATCCTGTAGTTAGATATGCTTTAGCGTCAATATTTATCTCAGTTTGACTTATTTGCCCTTGAAGGTTAATTGTAGAAAAAATGCCATATCCTAATCCTGCTGCTCCCAATACAATACCAATAAGCCCGATAATAGTTGATTTTTTTCCCGTCATTTTTACCCTCTTTTTTATTAATTTAAATAACTTTTACTTGATATTTATTAGACATTTTTATATAAATAAGTATTACATTTAACTTCCTTAAGAAGGTTTCTATATGCTTTTCCTTGGAAAGCTAATATTTTATTAATGAGTAAGCTCCTAAGTTTTAGAATGCTTATTTTATCCCGAATAAAGTAAATTATTTATAAATAAAATGTTTAAATTGAATTCGATATACTCACTCCATGAAGTAATACAGTCCATTTAAATCCAAAAAATTTAAATGCGATGAGATAGAAAAGAAATCTTTAAAATTTGTAAAGCACTTACAAAATCAAGAAATTATAATAATACAAACAAATTAGGAATTCAAATTAGTGAAATGTTATGTCAGAAAAAGACAATAAAATGGAAAGCGTACTAACTGAAACTCGGATATTCGATCCCGTAAAAATCAGTCCTGACTACGCTAAGACTGGAATGTCAATGGAAGAATACAAAAAGCTATACAAACAATCTGTTGAGGATATGGAAGGATTCTGGGGTGAACAAGCTAAATCGCTCGATTGGTTCAAACCCTACGATAAAGTATGGGAAAAAACCGATCTGTTCCCTGGGAAGTGGTTTGTTGGTGGAAAACTCAACGTTGCTTACAATTGTATTGATCGCCACGTAAATGCGGGAAATGGAGACCGTATTGCTATTATATGGGAAGCAGATGAACCCGGTCAAGTAAGAACATTTACTTACAACGAACTTTTAAAAGAAGTGAGTATGGTGGCCAACGCTATGAGAAGTAAAGGACTCAAAAAAGGTGACCGCGTTACAATTTGGTTACCTATGATTCCTGAATTAGCTATAATTATGTTGGCTTGCGCTCGAATTGGCGTTATCCACTCAATCGTCTTCGGTGGGTTCTCAAAAGAAGCTGTGAAAGACAGAATTGAAGACTCTGATTCTCGCTTATTATTTACTAGTGACGAAACCTTACGAGGGGGTAAAACCTATCCTAAGATGGCTGATGTCATTCAAATAATAGATAAAGTGCCAACAATTGAACATGTTATAGTCGTTAAGCGATCTGGTAACGAAGTTCCTCACACGGATAAAGATATCTGGTATCACGACTTTATTGATGGTATGAGTGAGGAATGCGAACCCGAACAGATGGAATCGGAAGATACTTTGTTTCTTCTCTATACAAGCGGAACAACCGGAAAACCTAAGGGTGTTAAACATACAACAGCAGGTTATATCCTTTATACATCATTCACTCACAAAACCGTATTCAACTACAAGGAAGGCGAAGTTTGGTATTGTACCGCAGATATAGGATGGATTACTGGACATAGTTATATCATTTATGGGCCATTAGCAAATGGGGCTACAACTCTAATGTTTGAAAGCGTACCAACTTATCCTGATGTTGATAGATTCTGGGATATTGTAGAACGGCATAAAGTTAACCAATTTTATACTGCTCCAACAGCTATCCGTGCCCTTATGAGACATGGTGATGAACCAGTAAATAGACACGATTTAAGCTCTTTGAAAGTATTAGGTACTGTTGGAGAACCTATAAATCCAGAAGCATGGACGTGGTATCACCGCGTTGTTGGGAAAGAAAGATGTCCTATAGTAGATACCTATTGGCAAACCGAAACGGGCGGATTTATTATGACCCCAATCGCAACGGCAACGCCTACTAAGCCAGGATCCTGTTGTTTACCATTCTTTGGGATTAAACCAGTTATTTTCGATTTGGAAGGTGATGAAATCACCGAAGCAAATGAAGGTGGATACTTTGCTATTCAAAAACCATGGCCCGGAATGCTGAGAGATGTTTGGGGTAATACAGAGAGATTTATATCAACTTATCTTGAAAAATATCCTGGACATTATTACACTGGTGATGGAGCACGACGAGATGATGATGGTTACTACTGGATTCTTGGGCGATTAGACGATGTCATAAAAGTATCAGGGCACCGCATAGGAACAATGGAAGTAGAGTCTGCGTTAGTGAGTCATCCTAAGGTAGCAGAAGCTGCCGTAGCCCCTTTTCCTCACAAGATAAAGGGACAAGCTATTTGGGCGTTCGTGACATTAATGGGTGGTATCGAAAAATCAGCAAAATTATCGAAGGAGCTCAGAATGCATGTAAGACAAGAGATTGGACCCGTATTTCAGCCAGATGTAATACAGTTTGCTGACGCTTTACCCAAAACAAGAAGCGGTAAGATTATGCGCAGGATTTTGAAAGCTATCGCTTCAGGTACAGAAATTGGTAATGTTACAACCTTAGCTGATCCTTCGGTTGTTGATGTATTGCTTGAAGACCGTAAGAAAATGGATGTCGAAGTAGGTTAAATTATTTTTTTATTTCTTTTTATTTTATTATTTTTAAGTTTATCATTTACTTTTAGATACGGAGAAGATCATTTATCCGAGTTTATCTAAGAAATTTACCAAAAATTTCCATATTTTCTGTACACTACTGACTTTCAGGCGTTCCTCCGTAGAATGAGCTCCTAGGATAGTTGGGCCAATAGCTATTAATTCTAATTTAGGGTTGTGTCTTTTAAAATCCGCACATTCCAAGCCAGCATGAATTGCGTTTATCTTTATTCCCTCTCCAAAAAATTCTTTGTATGTAATTTTAGCGAGCTTTGATATCCTAGAATTGAAATTTGGATCCCATTCTGGACCCTCTATATAATTGTAAAATTTATATCTTATACCCGAAAGTTCGAGTAATGATATCACTTTTTCATTAATAATGTGTAATCCATACTGACTGAAACTTCTATAACTTATATCAAATTCAATTCTGGACCTCATCGATCGAATGGGGCCTATATTATTAGATGTATGTACTAGATCT
>JAHQWP010000118.1 GCA_029856235.1 Promethearchaeia archaeon | reverse complement strand
TTCGTAGTTTTCGAGCAGGTTCTGGGATAGTAACCCCCCAAGCATCTTCAACAGCCTTAGTAGGAGTTAAATGATGAGGGATTGGGCAAATTCCGCAGATTCTAGGCGTGATTCTAGGTATGTGTTCGCAATAACGCCCTTCAAGAAACTTTTCAAAGAATCTTGTAGAAGCGATATTAAACTGAGCGTCTTTTACCTTGCCATCGTCTCCGATGACTATTCTTAGGCCGCCGTGGCCTTCCAGTCTTGTAACTGGTTCTACTGTTATTTCTTTTGCCATCTTTTTTCCACCTACCTATAATTTTTGTTTGTGGCTAACGTAAACTTTTCGCTAAAGCCGAGCTTGTCCTTCATCTGGGCAAGTAATTCTTCTTTTGATAAAGCTACGTTAAAGCCCTTCGTTACTACATCAGCAAAGCGTTCAGCTTGGTTAACTCCCCAAGCTGTTTGACCAAAGCAGCCAGAACATGGTGCATTAACTCTCATACACAAACCACCACACCCTGCTCTTGTTATCGGACCTGCGCATAGGTATCCTTGTTCAATTAAACAATCGTTAGAGTTTGGGAGTCCTTCGTAATCCCGTTTCACTTTCGTCATTTGAGATTTGCTTCCGATCTCGAGATCGCACTGATCACACACGGTCGATATCTTAATAAAATCCCTATGGTTCTTCAGAAATCTCATAATGTTAGCATATATAGCTCCTGTGTCAGAAGGGACGTTAGCTAAAGCTGTTTTGGGTTCTCCCGTTCGTCGGACTTGTTTTAGAATATCTCCTGCGAGATCAAATCCAGACATGAGAGGGATGTTTAAAAACAGCGTTAAGAACTCGTGTAAGTTCTTTTTATCTCCAGTACTTAATTGGTCAATATTCTGCGTCATATTTTTCAGTTTTTCTGCTCTTACAGAAACTGTTTTTGCAGGACCGAGACATCCAACGCATGGGTCACCTTTATCAGTACATTTTAAAGTACAACCCATGCTAGTGATCGGACCAAAACATAATTCATATTTATCTAATAAACAGTTTTCGTTGTTTAAAGAGCAATCATTACAGAAAGATAAATCTGCCATCGGTTGTGGCTTTTGACCAAGTAAGAATTGAACTGAGCTTATGATTGCTTCCGGTTTCGGAGGACATCCCGGCATATATATATCAACGCTAATAACTTCGTCCAATGGAACGATTTTACTAGTGAATCCAGGCATATGTTCTTTTGGTTCGTGTGGTGATTCGTTAGTAATCGATTCTACCTGTTCGAACTTCCGTTTGATGCTTTCTTGTATATCCCACTCATTAGCTAATCCGTGAACGTTACCGTAGCAAGAACAACTACCAAAAGCAATTATGAGTTGACACTTAGCTCTCATGAGCTTAGCGTTTTCTACATCCGCGTTTGTTCTTAAACTACCCTCCACGAAGCCTACAAGAATGTCCCCGTCTGGTCGCGCTACTAGTGAATCGTGTTTGAAATCTACAACTGCTGGCCAATATACAATATCAAGTGCTGGGAGAATTGGCAACAATCCTAAATGTGCGTTCAATAAGGATTGATGACATCCCCAACAATCGCTATTTTGCATAAAAGCTACTTTTACCATTTTTCATCAAATTTTTGGTTTTTTTTTTTTAATTTAAGCTAATTTGAAATAATTTTAGTTGTGTATATTTAATCATAATTTAATAAAAAAACATCTGCTTTTTCGATGACATATAACGATTATGTTCTAAATTACATTAGCACAAAAAATTTACTATGACAAGACTCTTTCAGTTTGGGGTAAATGATTCTGAATGATTATTCTAAAAACTTATTTCGTGAGTATTAACATTGATCAGTCATAGTTGAAAAAATATCAAAGTTTGATACAAAAAATATTATTTTCTTTAGGCTTTGAGTTTTTTTGAATGTTTATTAATAAATTTTAAATAGTTCTGAACATACTAGAATGTATCGAATATGTATGTGAATACGTATTCAATAAACAAAATTGAACATAACTGGTAATAAAAAATGGTTGATATAACTGAAACTTTGGATTGTTCGGGCGAGGTGTGCCCCTATCCAGACGTAAAAAGTAAACGAAAAGTGAAAAAAATGAAATCAGGTGAGGTTTTAAAAATTTTAGTCGATTATCCTCTCTCTGCAGAGAGGATTCCTGAAACAATGGAATCTCTAGGCCACGAAGTAATCTCGTCGGAAAAGACGGGAGCGTCTGCGTGGGAAATCCTGATTAAAATAAAATAGGTGAAAAAAAAATGGCATTGGGATTTGAATATTTTTTAATAGCTGTACTCATAATTGGGTTCATTTTTGGTTTTATATTGCAAAGTGGAAGATTCTGCATGAATTCAGCCTTCAGAGATATTATTCTCTTGAAAGAGTTTAAACTCGCAAAGGCCGTTGCAGTGTCTCTAGCAGTGCTAGCGGTTGGATTCTCTATTTTCGCGTTCGCTGGACTTATAAACCTCACTCCTAAACCTTTTGCGCCATACGCAGCAATTGTTGGTGGCCTTATATTTGGGATTGGGATGGTTTTTGCCGGTGGATGTGCGAGTGGAACAACTTATCGAGTCGGAGAAGGAATGATGGGATCATTTGTTGCTGCAATTGGATTAACAGTTGGTGCCTTAATGACAGCAGGAGGAGTTTTTAGCGATATTTCAATTTGGTTAAAAAGCTTCAATTATGGGCAAATAACTCTTGTTGGACTATACGATCCTTTGAATTTAATGCTACCGATCTTTATGTTAATTCTCGGTATTGTTGGAATAGCTTTGATGTTTTTCTTCTGGGCATGGCCTGCATTAAAGAAGAGAGGAGATAAACCCTTAGTAAAATTTGATAACGTTGTTGAACAAAGCCTTAAAAAGGCATATCCATGGTGGGTAACTGGAATTTTAATTGGTCTTATTCTAACAGCTGGATATGTAGCTAGTGGTGGCGTTGTTGGTATAACTGGAGGCTGGATGAACATTAGTGGTTGGTTAACTGCTGGGGAATTTTCACCAACAGGTGGCTTAGGCTGGTCTGGATTCATCATCTTCGGCATTCTAATTGGAGCCATGGTGAGTGCGATTCTTAAGAAAGAGTTCAAATTTAGAGTTCCAAAAGATGGTTTAACATTGCTTAAACAATTCTTTGGTGGAATTTTAATGGGATTCGGGGCAGTAACCGCTATGGGATGTAACATTACCAACATCTTAGGTGGAATTCCTCAACTTTCCTTACATAGCATCATAGTTGGTGTTTGCATAATGTTAGGATCTTGGCTAATGGCCTATCTTCTCTTCATGTGGAGAAAAGATTAAGTAGATATGGAGATGAAATCGTAAAATGGCTCGATTAGGAATTCTTTTCTTTGATGGACCATACCAAACGCAAGCTGCTGAAACGGTATGTAAGCTAGCGAGCGCGGCACTGGACAAAGGACACGAAGTTCGTATCTTTTGTTATATGGACGCTGTTAATGCAGCATTAGGAAACCAGAAGAAAATCGAAGGAATCTTTAACATCGAAGAAGGATTCAGGGAAATACTAGATAAAGGAGCCACCATTAGATTATGTAATCTATGTCTCTTAGTCAGGGGTACCATGAAAAACTGTCTCGAAAAAGAATGCGGCGATATTAAGCGAGCGGGAACTCCCGATCTTGCAAAGATAATAGAAGAAACCGATAGACTTGTAACAATTTGTTAAGGTGATAAAAAATGTCTGAAGAAAAAAATGTAGTTATACTTTTACGGCAACCACCTCACGGAACCCTCTACCCTGTAGAAGGATTAAGGATGACGGTTGCTGTTAGCGCTGATTTCGATCCAATTACTATTGCGATTAACGACGCGGTTTACACCTTTACAAAAGACGTCGATAAAACCATGTATGCTATGCACATAGAATTCATTAAAAATATCGATTTAGATATTTTTGTTGACAAGAAATCTCTTGACGAGCGTGGTTTAACAAAAGACGATCTTATCGATCAAGTTGAAGTAAAAGAACATGGAGAAATATTAAAGATGATTGCGGATTCAACCGTAACCATACCTTTTTAGGAGGTTAAGAAAAATGGGAAAAAAAGTGTTATATTTCATTACGAGTGAAGATATTACAGGAGTAGAACTTGCAATGGAGCACACGGATGAAGACGACGTCACGATCCTTTTACTTCAAAACGCAGTCTATTTTGCTAGTAAGTCTAACAGAGCGATTGCACAAGCACTTAATCAAAAGAAGAAAGTCGCAGTATGTAAAGAACACATAGATATTCGAGGATTAAACAAGTTTATCTCTGATGGTATCAGATTGGTTGCTTCTGACGAGGTAGTTGACTTAATTTTTGAGAACGACACCATTATAAATATGTAAACCAGAAATTTAAAGAATCTAAAATCTTTTTTTTTTAATTTTTTTTTAATAACTAACAAGCTAAATCTAAGTTCAATTAGAGGAGGTAGTTTTACTTACCTTTTCTACGTTCTTTAGGAATAATTTTTAATTTAGGAACTTTTATAATAGTTAATTCTATTTTGAAATAATTTTGTTACGTAAATAGTGCATAATTATGGTATATAATCCGTTTGGTAGTGATTTAGCATTTGTTTGGGATTTAATTGCGATGGTAATCTCGGTTGCAATATTATTAGCTTTGGTTCAGATTAATGGACTAATGCAAAAGAAAGGGGTAGTATCTCAAATTGTTACGAGAAAATTCGTGCATATCCTTGCAGGTCCCATATTTGTTGTTACGTGGATACTTTTTTCAGGGGGAGTCATTAGTCATTACATAGCTGCGATAGTTCCTTTATTGTTCGTTTTACAATTCGTAGCTATTGGTACGGGGTTGATGAAAAACGAGAGTTTTGTTAATTCGATGTCAAGAACGGGAGATCCTCGGGAACTTCTTGAAGGTACTCTCTACTATGCAATTGTTATGCTTTTGATGACTTTTTTCTGGTTCTACGTACCTTCTACTGGTATAGATAATGCAAATCCAACAGCATTACTTATTATTGGGTGCGTTTCAGGAGGAGATGGGTTAGCAGATATTATCGGGCGTAAATTCGGTGGAGAAAAAAAGTTTGGAATTAGAGGAAGCGAAAAGACCATTATTGGCAGTATAGGGATGCTGGTCGGATCGATATTGGTGACCTCTATTCTCGTCTTGATATTTTCTTTAGAAGTTCCGCATTTTAATATAGCTATACTCATTTTTCCAATAATTGTTGTTAGCGTAGTCGCTACTGTAGTAGAAGCGATATCACCTAAAGGTACCGATAACTTCTTAATTTTTCTAGCGGTTATAATTACAATCTTGATTCTTGAATTAGCTTTTCCAGATTTTTGGCCCTATTCTTTTAGTTTCTAAATTAAACTATATGAATTCAAATGACATTAGAAGAAATCTTAGTTTTAAAACTCGGTGGCTCATTACTCACAGATAAGTCGACGCCATATAAGTTAAGAGATGAAGTTATAGATAGAGTCGCCACTGAAATAAAAGAGTGTATTGATTTAGAATTAATCAAGAGCTTAGTTATAGTCCATGGAGTAGGTTCATTCGGTCATCCCCCCGTGTTACAATACAACCTTCATAAGGGTTTTAAAGATAAGGATCAACTAATTTCTATGTCAAAAACTCAGCAAATCGTTAATAAACTTCGAAAAACAATTGCTTCTAAATTCATAGATAAAGGAATTCCTATAAATCTGATGCATGCCTCTTCGATGGTCGTAGGCAATAAGATGGTGATAACTGATCACGCATTTGAATCCCTAAAGGGATTTTTATCTTTAGGAATGGTGCCTTTGATAGGAGGTGACATGATGTACGACAATAGTATGGGTTTTAGCGTTTGCAGCGGGGATCAAATAGCAGTACTTCTCTCTCGTGTTTTAAATGCTGACCAGTTAATGTATGCTACTGATGTTCCTGGTGTGTACGATCAAGATCCAAAACTAGGGAGAAAAGCTCAATTGCTCAATGAGTTAAACATCAATGATCTTGATAATATCTTGAAGAAACTAGATGAATCAAGTACGACAGATGCTTCAGGAAGAATGCGGGGTAAACTAGTTTCTCTAAATTCAATTAAAGATCTATTAAAGAAAGGTCTTAAAGTAGCCATTTATTCTATGATCGAAAAAGACATGCTTAAGAAGCATCTAAAAGGAGAAAAAGTTGAACTAACTCGAATAGTACATGAATAAGCAATTATGTGTAATAAACCAAGTTAAAGATTGAGCTTATTATAGCTCTAAATTTTCGTTTTTTTTTATCTTTTTAAACAAGTGTCGAAATCCCATAATTGGATGCGTGTATATCATTCGTGGCCCTGCATAGCGCATAATAGTTCGTATTTTCTCCCTCATCTCAGGTTTATAACAATGAATTGGACATGTATCGCAAGTGGGTTTTTCCTCGCCGAAATGGCAACCCTTTAAACGCTCTTCAGCGTATTGAAAAAGATCTGAGCATTCTTGACAGAATTTATCTTCGCAGTCATGAAAATTTTTACAATACATTCTAATCATGGTATTTATTGTTTTACGTTCTTGTTCTAAGCGGCTTTTCGCGGGACTCATGGCAGAATCACTTAAGATAGTCAGAATAGATATTTAAAATTATAAGGTTATACGCATAAAAAACTAAAAAGGGAGTGGATGGCATTGTATAAATCGTTTTTTGTTTGATTTTCCCCCATTTTTAACTGTAAATAAAAGTGTAATCTAAATCTAAAAAAAAAAGAATTTTAATATTATTTTATTATCCAGGTGGAGTTTGTCCAATTGATGTGTAGGCTTCTTCTACAGTAGCCCAAGTCTCTACTGAATATTTAAATCCAGGGATTGATAAATACATGTTTAAAATAGACCTAGCACGCAATATTGTTTCTTCTAATTTTCCTGGCTTTACCAGTGTTACACTAAATGATTTTATGCCGTCCATATCTGCATTTATAGCGTTAGGCACAAGAGATTCCCCCAGACTATCATCTTGTGGGAATTTTTTATCAACTTCAATAGCTTTTTTTACAATCTCTACTGTCGACTCACCTGGCCAACGTACAAAACTAACTACATAGGGCATTTTTATTTCCTCTTTAGATTATTATATTTTTTTTGGATTCTAAATAAAGTGCAATTAAAATTAATTCAGACCTTTTATTTAAGTATTTACATTCTTGTCTATGATATATATTTAATATAATTTTAAAAATTGTAGAAAATAAAGTAAGAATAGCGGAGTTAGAGATTAATCGATATATTTTTTAATTGGTTCTTAAGGATATAACCCCTAATTACATGAAATACTTGAATTAAAATGTAAAATTTTAATTTAGATGATATGTTTTTTTTTCGTACATATAGTTTGGTGTAACTCTTAAAACAAGATAAGATGGGAAATAACATTATACAAAACTCGTCTAATTTAACTGATGATCAAGATCAGAAATCCTCGATAATTAAGAAAAGATATTTCGTTCTGATACTTACATTATCATTTATGGTTAATTTTGATAGTAACGCAGCGATCCCAATTATAGCGACCTATGCGGTAAAATTGGGAGCGTCAATAATATTGACCGGCTTTATCGTAGGAGTCTATTCCATGGTACATATACCTTCTAATATAATCTTCGGTAGATTGGTTGATAAAATAGGGAGAAATAGATTAATATCAATTGGTGTGTTTTTAGACGGTATTTCGATGCTATTATATGCTATCGCTCAAGATCCTTTATTCCTATTGTTTGGTAGAATTGTTCATGGGATTGGAGGAGGTTTTGGAGGGCCTGCTACAATGGCTTATATTTCAGACGCTACTACCCAAAAGAGAAGCGGTAGAGGAATGGCTCTATACGGTATTTCTATAGGGTTCTCAAATTTAATAGGTTTTTTGTTAGGTGGACTAGTTGCTCAAATAATTGGAGAAAGTAATTTGTTTTTTATAATAGCATTTCTACTTTTCATAATGTCTTTCACTTCTTTCTTTCTACCATCGATTTATCAACCCTCTAAGAAGAAAATCAAGTTAAGAGAAGAGCTTATAACATTTAAGAGAACAGTTTTCCGTAAGTCTATGATTAGCCCTTATTTTTCAATCTTAGCAATGATGTTTAATATGGGAATCGTTACGGCAGTATATACGCTAATGTTAGAACACGCATCATATACAATTGGACAAACTGGTATGATATTGAGCATAATGGTAATCTTCTCAATACTTGTTCACTACCCCGCAGGTGTTCTTAGCGACAAGATAGGTTACATTAAGGTGATGCTAATTGGACTATTATTGATAGCATCGGCATTTGGAATTTTCATGATTTCGTTCGAAGTTCCAATACCTATGATCGGGATGGTTTTTCTGGGTCTTGGCCATGGATTGATTTTTCCTTCATCAGCAGGTGCAGTTAAAGAGAACACCAAGGGTTCTGAACGCGGTGTAGCAACAGGAACATTCTATGCATTGATTGTTGCTGGAGTAGCCATTGGAGCGCCAATTTCGGGTCAGATTTACGATTTATATACAGAACAAATGACGCTACTTTTGGGTATTATTGTACCATTAATAGTTGCTGCTATTCTTTTACTTATGCTAATTTTTTATCGGAAAGGTCAATAATTGATATCTAAATCGTCCTTTATAATTTATAAATGAAATGTATTGAATATAGCCACTAAATAAAAGAATGATATCAATTAAATTTAAAAAAATTTCTTCGATGGATGGTTTTATTTAAGAATATGATATTCTATTTTTTCCTTTTGTAAGGATCTGAATGTTTATTCACTAACATGAATGATCGGGATAACTTACAAAATAAAATGAATCTCTATAAATAAAATAATACCTTAGGGTATATTCAATAGAATATTTCTATTTGTTTAACAAATTTTATATAAAATCAACAAAATAAAAAAGAATACTAAAAATGTGATGTAAAAAATGATGTTACAATTCACGGTTTCAACTTATCCAGGGGCAGTTATTTTACTTTTAATAACAGGAATTGCTGCGATATTATTTGGACTATTAATGTTGCTTGATTTCTTAAAAAACAAAAAGATTTATCATTTACTTTGGGCGCTAGCATTTATAGTGCTATTTATAGCAGGAGTAGTGCTTATATTTACCAACGATTACTCGTTGTTATTATCTCCTTTAGTAGCAGCATTAGCAGTACTTATACCGGGTGGTATTGCAGCAGGACTTTATTATGCTGTGTTTGAGGAAAAAAAACTCGTTGGTCATATCTTCTTAATTTTTGTCTTAGTTATGATAATTCTAGTTGGAATTGCTAAAGCTTCTGCTAGCCCTGGTGCGTCTGCTACCGTTATGGTTGCTCACATTCCAAGCAGTCTATCGATTATCCTACTTCCATTATATACAACTTTTAAGACCAAAAAGACGGATTGGAAAGCTTTACTAATGTCGATAGGTGGTTTAGTCGTGAGTCTGGCTGGAGTGCTTCTTGCGCTGTTTACAATTAATTCTACTGACATTCCATTATTGATATTAATTTTAACTGTATTACCTATTGTATTACTAATTACAGCGGTATTTTTTGCATTTGGAATGTTACTTCCAGAAATTTGGAGTTTTGGATTCCCGAGCTTAAAAAAGAAAGAATAAAAAACGAAATTAATTTTTTTTTTTTTCAAAAATATTAAATTCATTAACAATTTTAACAATTATAAATTTCATTTATAGCAAACTCATTTTAAATACTTGGATTTTTTTTATAGCTCACAATGGTAAATATACTAAGCAATATCACAATAAGAATTACAGTAAAAAATTGATTGCGTAAGGTTAGCTATGTCCAAATTAGGTATTGTCATCTGAATTTTAAGTCATTTTACTTTTTCTTAATCATATTATCGTTTCCAAATCTGGAAAATCTAGTTTCCAGAAAAATAGTAAACTTTTATATAATTGGAGAACATAATAATTTTATAAATACTGAAAAAGTTAAATTACAGAATTATAATGTCAAGAAAAAATATTTTTCTTCTTTTATCCATCTCTTTGATTATCAGTATAACCTTGAGTACTGTAGATGCTAAAGCTCACAGTCCTATAGCTATGGATATGGAGTACGATCTAAATGATGGATACCTTAGTCTTAAAATTACACATGGAGTTACAGTTCCCGAGTATCATTATGTATCCCTAATCGAAGTTTGGGTCAATATCACACAAAAGTGGGATGATCATCATGGACACACAGTTTTCTCTAATCCCGATAATTTGTTCGAACCTATAACACCTCCCGGAGCTCCTAATCACACATATACTTATCTTAACCAAACGACTCATAACATAAATAACTATATACTTACTTTTTCTGCAGGAGATAAAGCAAATATTACTGTCAAAGCCTATTGTTCCCTTGGTGGTAGCTTATTAGAGCATTATTATGTAGGACAACCCTACTATAATCCACATGGCACCTTTTCTTTAGCAGTAATTCCTACTATAGTCTCGACGATAATAGTCTTTGGATTACTTTTTATCTTGCCGATGTTCGGACAAAAAAATGCTCCGAAAGTACAAGGAAGAAAGATTAAGTAAAAAAATATTTTTTGACCATAAACAAAAAAGGTGTTGAAAATAGATATAGAAACAGAAACTGCCCCAATGCAACGCGGTATAGAATCCCCGATGGAAACACAAAAGATGAAAATTGAATCAAAACCGACTTTTAAGAAAATACATTTTGCAATGTTTGTATTCGTTTTTCTTCAGGTCCTCTGGTATCTAACTTTCTCAGAACCGTTGACGGTGTTAATTGGGGGGGAGCCAATATTTCCTTTCTTCCTTAGTGACGATGTAATATCAAGGACGGCGCGACTTATTATGATTTATCATTCATTAGCCGTTCCATTTTTAGTAGCGAACACATTCTGGATATTAGAACACTACACTATCCGTAAGAAATGGTTACCAACTCTAAAAGTTCTTTTAATACCTAGTGCGTTTCTTGTAGGAATCAACGGAATGCTTTTTGCGTATACACGTTATCGCCTCTTCCACGAACTTTTCACATTTGGTATGTTGCTTTGTTTCATTGGCGGAATTGTATTCGTTATAGCAGCTTGGCCAGTTAAGGGCAGATTTCCAAAGACAAATCCTGACGGATCCACATTCCGAGGATTGAATTTAGAATATTTTAATCTCGTAGTTTTAGCGATTTGCATTCTTGTTTCGACAATTTACGGGGCACTCGCAGCTATCGAAAATTTTACTGGGACTATTTGGGGATTAGGTCGCGAACCCATTGCCTTCTTAGCAGAAGCAATTATTAGGCACGGAATAACATTCGGGCACGAGCACGATATCGTCCAAGATATGATAGTTGGTCACCTTCATATACAACTTGCCCAATCAGCTGCTATGGTTATGTTGGTCGCCTTCCGTACGAGTAAAATGTCAGGAAAACTTTATACATATTTATTATTATTTACTCCGATTGGTATTATAACATTATCTTACGGCGCTTGGGTCTTAAACCATTACGTAATATGGGTGGGTGCTGGAATATTGATTCTGGTCACTATAATTATGTCAATAGTTGGCATGAAGAACACTATTAAGGATCATTTGGGAGACGATTATCGAGATGCATCGCGCGGGAAAAGGCTTAAAGCATTGTTTAGCGAACCAATAAAGTTGACATATTATTACTTGCTTTTCATTGCAGAAATTCTCGTTTTCCCTCAAATCTATGTAGGACTTGTTACTGATGATATATATAGATTACATTCATACGTACAACTAGAATATAATTTTAACGTTGCACACTGGCATCAATTAGCTGTAATGATAGCTGTGGCTCTGGTGGTACACGCTATCGACTTTTTCAGAGTTAAAGGTCGATTAAAAAAAATACTTGGTTGGATTTTTTTTATCGGAGTTAATTTAACATTTCCTTTCGCAATGATACATATGGTACGTCCTTTAGAATGGGAATCAATTCTGATTTTTAGGGATATCACATTTTTAGGGATATGGTTTCTCTTGACCGGCTTTGTAGTTGGATTATATGCGCTTGGCAAAAATCTAAAAACAGCTTCATTACAATCAAAAACTATGTCTCTAACTGAGAAGATTGTTTAATTTCAATATTAAATTTTTATTTGGGATAATTTGGATATATAAACTTAAAAAAAAATTCATTAACACGCAGGGTTACTCTTGAACTTAAAAAATGTTTTTTCTTTGTTTGGAGAACTAATTAAGGCTAAACAAACCATACTTTTACTATATACTGGAATATGTTCTTATTTAATTACTGTTTTTGAATTATTAAACGAGATTAACTGGTTCAATTTAATACATTTGGCTATATCACTTTATCTCGCAGTGTCAGGTACTACCGTACTAAACATGTATATAGATAGAGATATTGACGCAATAATGGAACGGACAAAAGATCGACCTTTACCAAGCGGAAAAGTTACAGCAGCAACAGTTCTTACAATCGGTACTGTGTTAACCATCATGGGCATTATTATTGCGTTTCTTACGCTCAATTGGCTAACAGCATTAATTATATTTTTCGGTTTTTTTTTTGATGTTGTAGTGTATAGCATGTTATTGAAAAGAAAAACTAAATATAGCATTATTTTTGGAGGGATTGCAGGTGGCCTTCCGGCATGGGCGGGGAGGACAGCAATATTGGGAGGATTAGATTGGATTGGATTTCTATTTCTCCTTTTCATTTTAGCTTGGATTCCCGTACACATCCTTACATTAGCTTTGATCCCTAAAAATTTTAAAGGATACAAAGATGCGGGAGTACCTATGTGGCCAATAGTTAGTTCAGAGACCCAAACCATGCGAGTTATTGCTATTGGAGCATTTATTAGTAGTTTAGCGCTCTACGAAGCTGCAAGGCTTCTAGGGGCAAACGGAATAATAAGGATACTCTGGGGTGTTTGTTGTGCAATAATTATAGTTTTAGTAATTAAGAACTTAGTAAAACCTTCGAATAAACTCACGTTTCTAATTTTTAAAATTGCATCTCTCTACATGCTTCTTGGGTTTTTAATAGTCTTGTTGGGGGTTGTAATCAAATGAACATTCTAAATTTACAAAATACATTAAAGATCATTAATTAACATAATAAAAGAATATATAGAATAGCACGATTTAATCAAAAACCATTAAAAAAAAAAACAAAAAGGTAAAATATATGATAACACCTGAATTACAAATAATCCTTTCCTTTGCAGCTGTTGTAATATTTATTGCATTGATATTAACATTAAACTTTCGAAAACAGGATCAAATGAAAGTTTTGATCTGGATTTGGATAATCCTCTTTGGATCTTTGATGACGGTAATTGTAGTATTTGATATGATTTCAAATGGTATTGAAATCATTGATAGTGCTAGCGATAGCTGGCACATAGGACTAATATTAGGGTTGCCAGCTTTAATTTCTTTGTCAATTGGAACGATACTTGTGTTATACAACGAGCCAAAATATGTTTTGTGGCATGGTTATTTTGCAGGAGGGTCCCTAATTGCTACAATAATAAACATAATTCTATTAGTATTCTTGACTCCAACGGAGATAATTGCTTATTCTGGAATGATCCACGCGCTTCATATAATGCTTGGAGGTACAGGTCTAATGACGGGTTGCGCAAGTTTTTTATTTGGCGCTTCTGGACAACGAAATCTCGCTAGAATGACGGGATACTTTACATTAGCAGGATGGTGGGGGGCCTTTCTTTTAGGGCTCTTCTTATAAAACGAGGTGAAAAAGAAATTGAATGAAGCAAAAATTGAAGAAAAACAAGAAATTGGAAAGACTAAATTTACAAAAGAAGTAGAAGAATTCATACCCTCTCCACACGTAAGCACAGATAGATACGAGATTCAAGCAACTTCTGGTGATCTTTCGTTGTTATCGAAATATCACTATAAGTTTAAAGAACAGTATCAAGCGACTCACGTAATTCGACCTGGAAACACGGAAGAGCTTTCTAAATTAATGCAAAAATGTTACGAATATTCGATGCCTGTAACCCTACGAGCCGCGGGAACCTCGTGCTATTCCGCTTCCACGCCCAGTAATGGGGGAGTAATAATTGATCTGCGAAGAATGAATAAAGTACACAATATTGATAAGCAAAACATGATTGTCAAATGTGAAGCCGGAATTGCGTGGCAGAAACTCATTGAAGAACTTCTCGATTACGGATTAGCTCCAAAATGCTATCCTACTAGTTATAGAGCTAGCTGCGTTGGCGGATTTGTCGCTACTTCGGGTAAAGTAGGAATCGGTGTCTTGAAAAATGGAATAATGAAGGATGTATTACGATCTGTTGTTTTTGTGAAGCCTGATGGCTCTATAGAGACAATAACCAGAGATTCTCAAGGAGATTTATCACTTGATGACATCATAGGTTCTTTTGGTATTTTTGGCGCTGTAGCTGAAGTAGAATTAGAAGTAACTACTCTTAATACTTCAATTGAAATGATAGGATATAGTTTTAATACGTTTAAAATGGCTAGTGAGTTTTTTAAATCATTAAAAAATAACGATGCAAGCAAACCGCTTTTCTTATCGCTTTCAGATAAGCATTTTGAGAAGTATGCTCACTGGACTTATCCATCTCGTGCTTATTTTGTCTATGCAGTATATTCTGATGATCCTAGTGCGACATCTCAGAGCGTTTCATTTGCTAAAGAAATAGCTTCAAAATTAGATGGACTTGATGTTGAGGAATGGTATTTAAAAGAAAAGTGGCGCGATATAGCTGATACTGAACTAAATCTTGGACGCTGGTGTGAAAATCTGGTTTTTCAAGAATATTGGGTATCAGATGATAGAATTGAAGAATTTTACAACTTTTACCAAGAAAAGACTTCTAAGCAACGGTATCGAAACGCTTTTTACTTGATGTCTGGAGCTAAAGGAGGGAACAGAATTAAATTGTTTGGTCTTTCGGATATTAAGAACTCTCGAGAATTTTTCGGAATTAAAGCAGTTTTCAACGATATTACAATAAACAACTACGAAAATAAAGACAGTTTATACTCTTTAGGTATAGTTAATACGTTCTATTTTCTAAGATTTGATCCTGAAAAGGCAGCGTACTTATTAAATTTGAAAAATAAATTAGACACTAAAGATCTTGTCAACAATTATAGATTAGTGAAAGCAAAAAAGAGAACTTGGCGCGTTGGACTCCTATTTTGGATAGCGAAACGATTATATAAAGCAGCCTAAAAAAATTGAATAGAGGTAAAAATAAAAATGAGTGATGAAAAAATAAGAGAAGAAAAAGTAGTAACGACTGGCCCTACCGTTAGTTCCATGTTTGCGCCAGATCAAGAGAATTTAGTTGACCCTGGATATAAAACAGACAACGATTTCGAGCGATGTATTCAATGCGGTTATTGTCGCAACGTTTGTAGGGTGTATAGTATAACCTTTTCCGAAAGAGATTACGCTGGGGGACGAAATAGAATCCTCAAAGCTTTATCTAAAAAGGAGATTGATTTTGATAAAGAAGAGATCATTCCTTCGATATATCAGTGTATGCTTTGTGGTCATTGCAGGACAGTTTGCCCCGTAGGAATCGATTTGTTAGAAGTTTTTCAAAATTATAGAAGAACTGTGGTGCGTAAAGGGGTTCTACCTGAAAAACTAGGAATCTTAAAAAACTCGATACTAACGAACAAAAACCCTTTTCTCGAAAGTGGAACTGATAGATACAATTGGTGTGATTCGGAAACGTGTAAAGAAGGATACGACGCCTACCAACGTGGAGTAGAACGTACTAGAAAGATTGAATCAGGAGAATTAAAACCAAGCGATATTGATGAGCATTTAGTAGGTTATTTCGTAGGTTGCACAAGTTCCTATCGTAATAACGAGTTAAGCACAGCAACATGTCGAATTTTAGAAAAACTAGGCGTGAAGTTCATTCTTTTTCCCGATGAATATTGTTGCGGTTCTGTTATGTTCCGAACTGGGTTAGAAGACGATGCTGTTCAATTAGTTAAATATAACACTGAAATGATCAAAAAGCTAGGGGTGAACGAACTCGTCTTTAGCTGTGCGGGCTGCTTCTCTACGTTTACTACTGAATATCCTCAGTTTGTGGGAGAACTCGGCTTTGAACTTTCTCACTTGGTTCAATTCGTTCCAAAAATCGTAAAACAAAAGGGGCTTAAAATCCGATATACGAAGCGTACAAAAGAGGACCCTATGATTATTACATACCACGATCCTTGCCATTTGGGAAGATATTGTGGCGTTTACGACGAACCAAGAGAGCTGATGAACATGATCGAAGGCGTTAAGTTTATTGAGATGAAACATAACAGAGAGATGTCGCTCTGTTGCGGCGCAGGCGGAGGTGTTCGGGCCTTGTACGGAGAAATATCTGTTAATATTGCTAGTAATCGTTTAGACGAAACTGTAGCGTGCTGGGAAGATATTAACGAAGATCGTTTAAAAGAAGCAATCGAGTCAGACGCCGAAGTTTTAGTTAGTGCTTGTGTCTTTTGTAAAAATAATTTACATCTAGCTGCCAGTCGAACAAAACCAGATTTACCGGTTATAGACTTATCTATGATACTTGAAGATTGTGAATTTTATTAAAAGATTTTTTTAAAATTAATTTAAATTTTTATTTTTTAACTTTTTTATATGTTCTTTATTTTGTAATATTCTTACTTATCAAAAACTAGATTTTTGATACGAAAAGATAATAAATTTACGGTATTTATCTAATTCAGCGTTGAATTAAAAAATAATTGCTATTATCCGTTTGAATGATTATGGAATTAAAGAATTACAAAGTTTTAGTATCGGATGGTTTAGCTCAAGAGGGAGTTGAGATTTTAAAGAAGTTCAAAAATTTTGAACTTACAATTAATGATAAAACAAGCAGAGAAGAACTCCTTAAAATAATAGAGCAATTCGACGGTATCATAGTTAGGAGTGCAACTAAAATCACTCCGGATGTAATTGCCGCGGGGAAAAAATTAAAAGTAATTGTTCGAGCTGGTACGGGCTATGATAACATAAATATTGAAGAGTGTAATAAACATGGAATCGTTGTCCTAATAACTCCATTAGGCAACAGTAATGCGGTGGTTGAGTTAACTATAGGTCTTATGTTAAATTTTGCTCGAAATGTTTATAAAGCGAACACTTCTATGCGCGAAGGTAAATGGGATAAAAAATCCTTAAGAGGTTCAGAATTACAAGGCAAAACTGTAGGAGTTATTGGATTAGGGAATATTGGAGCTTCTGTTGTAAAAAAATGTCAAGCATTCAATATGGATGTGGTTGCGTTTGATAGATTTGTTCCAAAAAAACGAGGTCAGGATTTAGGTGTTGAGTTATTGGATAATTTTGACGACTTTTTAGCTCGATCAGATTATATCACGATTCATGTTCCACTAACCCCTCAAACAAAAGATTTAATTAGTTATTCCGAGATCGAAAAAATGAAATCTACTGCGATTATTGTTAATGTCGCCCGAGGAGGAGTTGTAAATGAACAAGCACTATACGACGCTCTAAAAAACAATAAAATCGGAGGAGCTTGCGTTGATGTATATTCTAAAGAACCAGTTGATCCGAATGATGCTCCTTTTATCGGATTAGATAATTGTATTACAACGCCTCACTTAGGAGCAAGCACATATGAAGCTCAAATTGAGGTAGCGAAGTTAGCCGCTGAAAGAATCATCCAAGCTCTTAATTCTAAAATATTCGTGGATGCGGTTAATATTTCTTTTAATATGTCTGAAGAAATGGCTGATCTATATAGACCATATATAGAATTGGGGGCATCATTAAGCAAATTCATCACCCAGTTTAACCTTTCAAAAATAGTTAGCGTGAAAATTAAGTACAAAGGAGAGATATTTACTAACTTTGAACCAATTAAAGCTGTAATATTACAATCTCTTTTTGATGGTAGGTTAGTAGAGATAATTACGTATATTAACTTAGAAGAGATTTTAAAGGAAAATGACATTAAAGTTGTCGTAGAAAAATACGATAAACCAATAAATTACGAAAATTACATTAAAATTTCAATTATGACTGAAGACGGGACTATTACGAAAATCGCTGGAACAGTTTTTTCTGAAAATCCAAGAATAGTCGAAATAAACGGATTATTTTACGACTTCGCTCCAACAAATTACATGCTTGCTTTAAGAAACAACGATGTCCCTGGAGTTATTGGAAACATTGGGACTTTTTTAGGGAATAAAGGAATAAATATCGCAGGGTTACAATGCGGAAGAAGAGAGAAGGGTAATATCGCAATTTCAATCGTAACCTTAGACGAAGCTGTATCTAGCGAAGATTTGAATGAGCTCAAGAAATTTTCAGATATTATTGACGCTTACGGGATAACACTATAATTCTTACGAAAGCAACGATTTTATAATCTAAATGCTTATAATTTTTACTTCTTATTTTCTAGTATGAGTATGAAAAAAGCGAGCTCAAACATAATTAGATTAGCTCATGGTGCCGGTGGAGTTTTACAAGAAGAACTCATCTCATTTGTTACCAAAAACATCACATTCAAAAATGTGAACAATGGTATCGGGGTTAAAGAACTTGACGATGGAGCAACAATTCCGCTAGATGAATATGAAAAAGAAATTGTGATTACGGCAGATGGACATACCGTTTATCCTTTATTTTTTCCTGGAGGAAATTTAGGAACTCTAAGCGTTTGCGGCACGGTAAATGATTTAATCATGATGGGCGCACAACCTATCGCGTTGACTTCAATTGTTATTATCGAAGAAGGTTTTAAATTTGAAATGCTTGATAAGATAATGAATGCTTTTAACTATAAAGCGAAAGAAGCCAATATTGCTATTATCGCGGGCGATACCAAAATTATGCCAAAAGGAACGCTAAATGAGATGATCATGGCAACAACAGGAATAGGAATCAAAGATAAAAATATAAAAGTGTTAGATAGCAATTTAAAACCGAATGATAAAATTATAATAACGGGGAGTATAGGAGATCATGGCACGGCATTGATCGGCAGCCGTGAGGGATTAAATATCTCAACCGATTTAAATTCTGATGTGGAACACTTGTTAGATATATATAATGTTCTAAAAGAAGATATTAGTAATAATTACATCCACGCTATGAAGGATCCTACAAGAGGGGGGATAGCTGGTGCCTTAAACGATTGGGCAAATAAATCAAATGTGAGTATCATCTTAGAAGAAGAGAAGATTCCAATTAAAAAGCAAGTTAACGCAATATGTGAGATGCTAGGATTAGATCCTTATGGTATTGCTAGTGAGGGGAGAGCTTTAATGTCCGTGGATCCTAATCGAGCAGAAAGCATATTAGCTAAAATAAAGACGACTTCAATTGGAAAAGAAGCCGAGATAATTGGGGTTGTTAAATCTGATAATCCAAAACGAGTTTTGTTAAACACAATAGTAGGGGGCACTCGGTTTATAGATATACCAATAGGAGAGCCTATTCCTAGAATCTGTTAAGATAATTGTAGAAATTGAAATTTAAATCGTAAAAAAAATAAACTATAACAAGTTGAGAAAAATATGGATAAAAGAAAGGAAGAATACCAAAAAATACTTGATAAATTTCCAGATGTTATTTCTATTGGCGGAGATAATTACAATTTACTTTTTAAACTCAATAATGAAATTTTATTAGAAGTTGATTTTAGAAAATATCCAAAAAAAGTGAAAGCTTATTTAGTTAATGATAAACGAGAAAGATTCAGGCTCAGTAGAGTCGTTTCTTCATTACGAGATTGGCACGAACGGACAGCAGTCTCAGTTTTAGAATTAATAGACGAAATTCTACTATTGATTGATAATTTGAAATTAAATCAAATTACAATTAAAAAAGATTTTCTTGAGGGCTTAGTTGACATGTGTAAGCAAATTCATCCCAAAAAAATCAGAGGAGTACTAGGGGTACATAAAGGAGTCGTATCCGAGTATATTTTACCGTCAAGAGCTTGCTCGAATACTCAAAAAGAATTTGAAATAATCAGCCGATCTTGTAATCTTCCGTTCGACTTCTCATATGAGGGAACCTTCATATCGCGTCCATCGGGTAACCTCTCAACCAATGACAAGTTAATCCAAGTGTTTAAAAAACGAAGATTTACTATGCTAATAGCTTATCCTTATAATCTTTCTGATAGTATAAAGTGTTTTGATGCATCAGGTCAGATTTTAGAACATATAATTATTGAATAAAGTCGAAGAGAAAAGATGACAATTCCCGGTACCCAGCATCTAAGAAACAAAGATTTCACTGTTAAAGTTGTAAGAGCAATAGAAAATTCATTAAAAGAGATCAATAAACCTATTAAGCTTATGCACGTATGCGGTACGCATGAACACACTATTTCCAAATATGGGTTAAGAACATTATTACCCGACACACTGGAAATTCTTTCTGGTCCAGGGTGTCCAGTTTGTGTGTGTCCAGCTGCAGATATCGATAAAGCTATTGAATTAGGTAAAAGAGAGAATACAATTATAACCACATTCGGAGATATGATACGCGTTCCGGCATCTAATCTTTCACTAGCAGAATTAAAGGCTGAAGGCGCAGATGTGAGAATAGTTTACGGTCCACATGATGCAATTAAAATTGCTAAGGATAACCCTGATAAAGAAATTATTTTTTTTGCTATTGGGTTTGAAACAACGGCACCTCTAATCGGATACGAATTACAAAGGGGTCCCCCTTCGAATTTCTCTGTAATTTGCGCGTATAAATTAATTCCTGCCGCATTGGAATTATTGATTAGTCAGTCTCAGCTTAGAATTGATGGATTTATTTCACCTGGTCACGTTTCTACAATAATTGGCTTGGAACCCTTTAAAATCTTTTCCGATGCTTATCGAGTTCCAAATGTTATCGCGGGTTTCGAACCTAACGATGTTTTGTTAGGCATCTTAATGCTTCTCCAACAAATAAAAAATAAAAAATTTGAGACATTAAATGAATACTCTAGAGTTGTAAAACCTGAAGGAAACATAATCGCGCAAAAAATTATTGCCGATGTTTTTGAGTCCGTTTCAAGTCCTTGGAGAGGGATAGGGCGAATTCTTGATGGAGGATTAGCTATACGAGAGAAATACGAAAAATTTGACGCGGATAAGAAATTTGATATAAAAATTGAAAAATCACAAGATATTCCTCCAGGATGTTCCTGTCATTTAGTTATGGTCGGCAAAATTCATCCAACGGAATGTAAATTATTTAGAACATCTTGCACTCCACTTAATCCTATTGGACCTTGTATGGTTTCTATGGAAGGAACTTGTAGTATTTACTATAAATATCAATAACAATTGATTCATTCTGGATTTATAACGACCAAGGAAAAACTTTGGCGTACTCATCCTTAGCCCACGAATCTGTAGCTAAAAAGTTGGCTCTAAATCCGTTCTCATAACTTTTTTCGTAATAAGTTTTCACATGACGCCCCATTCTAATTTCATCGTAATCAACTCTCGTGGGCCTTTGCAATTTTAGATTTTCTTCATAATATTTTGTGCTTAATTCTAAACTACATTTCCAAAATGTAGCTTTTTGCTTCATAAACAATGTTTGTTCCCCGCGATCTTCTTCGATCCAAGATACGAAGCATATATCATCCTCGCCCTTGAGGCAACTGTTTAAATATTGTAATCGAGATTCGAATCCACCTTCACTGGAAGCCCAATAGCTCCCCCAATAACTAGTTAGTACAATAATTACTCGCCCTTTTAATTTCCTTACAGTAGGCCATTGGTGATTGTTCTTTCTAAAATCGCTATGTGAATATAGGTAGTTAGGAGATAAAGCTTCAAGGATAACTTTATTCAATTTTTTAATTCCGTATAATTCACTCGGTTCGTTATTTGCATCAACAATACAATCTTTTAATTCTATGAAAAGAGTTATTGGTGCATGTTCATTATTCTGATCATCTGACCAATCCTTCAATAACATAAGCCATTTAGACAGCAATAAATCTCCAGGATTTCCATCGACATTAATTGCAGTTTCAATATGTTTGGGTAAATGATATACTTCAAAATCTTTAACATCTTGAATTCTATCGTCGTGTATGTCATACTCAAGACCTCTTACGCCATAGTTTAGTTGTTTACGAATCGACATGTTGAAGGAGTTGTGACTAGTTTTAAAAAAAGCTTGATGATAGGGTATATCCCATCTTAAATCGTCATTAGCCATTCTACTTCAAATTATGGTAGTTATTTAGAAATTGTATAATAGTTCTATAATTGTTATTATAATAAAATATTAATTTTATCTTTAAAGGATACTTTATTAGATTAGATTTAAATTTAGAAGGATTATCACGGTTTTACTTGAAGCAAATTACTTATAATATAGAAATAACGGGAATCGTTCAAGGAGTCGGATTTCGCCCCTTTTTATATAACCTAGCACGAAATCATGGTTTAAAAGGTGTTATTTTGAATCGAGGCAATGCTGGTGTTAGTCTTACGCTACAGGGAAATCGAGAAGATCTTGAAGAATTTATTGATAATAT
Source organism: Promethearchaeia archaeon (assembly GCA_029856235.1). Lineage (GTDB taxonomy): Archaea > Asgardarchaeota > Lokiarchaeia > Sigyniarchaeales > SOKP01 > SOKP01. The sequence goes on along the minus strand of JAHQWP010000118.1, from coordinate 7,109 downwards.
AAAAAAAAAGAAACCAAGTATCTCTTACATTGAAAACATTACTGTTAATGATAACGAAATTAATGAAAATTATAGAGATTTATTAATTGGAAAGAGTGAAGAAGGAAGGGGCATTAGTCTAACTCTACCCCCAGATATCGCAATTTGCGATGATTGTCTGAGGGATATGAGAAATCCAAATCTACTAAAATATCATAATTATCCATTTATTGCATGCGCTGTTTGTGGCCCGCGCTTTACAACGGTGAAAGGTTTGCCTTACGATAGAGAACGGAGTACGATGATTAATTTTCCTCTCTGTAAAAAAGCAGATCCAGAATCGTGTGTTACTGAATATTCTGACTTTCAAAACAGAAGATTTCACGCTCAAACATTTGCTTGTTCTGTTTGCGGCCCTAGTTATCAACTCTACGATAAAGAAAGAAATCATATAAAAACAGAATCGATTGATGAAATCATAAAATTCACAGCAAAAAAGATAAAAGAAGGAGAGATTGCGGCGATTAAGGGAATAGGGGGAGTTCATTTAGTTAGCGATGCAACCGACGATACAACAATTCTAAAACTGCGTAGGAGGAAAGGCGAGCGTAAATATAAACCCTTTGCTTTAATGGTTCCGAACTTAGATGTTCTTAGAGATTCTTTAGAGATTTCAAGTAAAGAAAAACAGCTTATTACTTCGTTTCGAAGACCAATTGTGCTACTAGAGAAAAGCCAAAATTTTAAAAATTCAAACATTAGCGAATTCATAGCGCCGGGGTTGAATAATGTAGGAGTAATGCTTCCTTATTCAGGAATTCATTATTTATTGTTTGACCATATTGGAAACCAACCGCTAGTTTATACAAGTGGAAACAAATCAAATATCCCTATGGCAATTGAAAACGATAAAATATTTGATCAGCTCAATAGTTTAGCTGATTTTTTTCTACTCCATAATAGACCGATATACCAAAGAGCAGACGACAGCGTATTAAGAGTGCATATCGATAACGTGAAACTAATAAGAAGATCACGCGGTTATGTGCCGGAATACCTAGCTTTACCTTTCGAAGTCAAAACTCCAGCAGCAATTTCGACGGGTCCAGAATTAGCAGTCACCGGGGCAATCCTGCGTAAAAATCGAATTTTTCCGACTCAACATATAGGAAATGTTACTCATCTAGAAACCTACGACTTTTTAAATCAATCTCTACTCCACATGAAAAAACTTTTACAAATAAAAGACTCAGAGGTGAAATTTATCGCTTGCGACGCTCATCCAAGTTTCACAACGACCAAGTTAGCTCAAGAATTAGCTAATCATTATAATGTTGAGACATACACTATTCAACATCATTACGCTCATATTCTTAGTCTTATGGTTGATAATGCAATTACTTCTGAAGAAAAGATCGTAGGAATTAGTGTTGATGGAGTAGGATATGGAGACGACGGGAATATATGGGGAGGGGAGATTCTTTTAAGCGATTACAAAGGTTACGAACGATTAGGGCAATTACAATACCAACCTATGATTGGGGGGGATCGATGTACAAAATTCCCCGCTCGAATGGCAGCTTCTATTATCTTAAAATCAAAGGAGCTCAAAGAAAGTAGGAAAATATTTGATAAAATTAGATTACAAAATGATTTAGAATATAAAGATGTAGAATTAAACGCAATTATTTCTCAATTTGAGCATTCTAACAAATCTTCCTTTGACCAAAATGTTCCATTAACGAGTTCTGCAGGAAGAATATTTGATACGATAAGCTACCTCTTAGGCGTATCAAACCTTAAAACCTATAGAGGTGAGCCAGCTATGAGGCTTGAAGGATTTGCTTCGAAAGGGAATCCAGATAAAATTGATCTAGAAATTAAATATTACAAAAAAGACGGGATGTTCTTTATAAATACATCAGATTTAATTGGAAATATCCTTATCCTCCTTGAAAATCCTAAGATTAATCGTCATGATATCGCAGCAAAGTTTCATAAAGTCTTTGCTGAAACTTTTGCCGATATAGCTATTTTAATTGCTGATCTCAATAAAATTGATAAAGTTGGATTAACTGGAGGTGTGGCTTATAATCGTTTGTTTTCAAGTGCTCTTAAAAAGGTTATTCAAAACAATGGAATGATATTTTTAGAACACAATAAGATTCCTCCAGGAGACGCAGGAATTAGTGTAGGTCAACTAGTCGGTGGATTGTACCAGCATAATTCTTAACTTTCATAAAATTTTATTTATCACTAAATATTTATGTTATATAAAAAATGTTCTCAGAAGAATGAAAATGATTGTGCTGTTACTTGCCCCGAGGAAGCTTTATCAATGATAAGGTTCGAAAGAGAAGAGATTCCCGGAGCATCTTCCTAAAATTTTTACCTACTTCTTAAAGCTCTTTTTGGAATGAGAGACTTTAATGTCAAATCTTATCATATTAATAATCTTATTTAAAAATTTTAATCGGATAAATTATATATTGGATGTGTAAATTATGGGAGGATTATTTGGCGTTTTTTCTAATACTGATTGCGTAGAAGATCTTTTCTACGGTACAGATTATCACAGTCATTTGGGAACTAAGCGGGGCGGATTGGCTGTAAAGAACTCTGGTGGATTCCAACGGTTCATAAAAGATATATCAACTAGTCAATTTCGATCCAAATTCGATAGAGACATTAAAAAAATGCATGGTAATAAGGGGATCGGAGTAATAAGCGACTACGAAGATCAACCATTAATAATTAGTTCACATCTCGGCACTTTCGCTATATCAACAGTAGGGAAAATTAATAACATCGAAGAACTCGCAAATGAAGCGTTAGAGAACGGAAGTCATTTCTCAGAAATGCATGGGAGCGAAATAAATCCTACTGAAATGGTGGCTACAATTATAAGCCAAGAGAATACATTTGAAAGAGGAATCCAGAAAGTTCAAAACATGGTTGATGGTTCTTGTACATTACTAATCCTTAAAGATGAAGGCATCTATGCGGCTAGAGATAAATATGGAAGAACTCCTCTTGTGATCGGCGAAAAATCAGGCTCTTATGCCGTCGCGATGGAGTCTTGTGCTTTTCCCAACCTTGGTTTTGAGATAACAAAATACATGGGACCGGGTGAAATCATTTACATTGATAATAATGGAATAGAACAATTAGTTCCACCGGGAGATAGATTACAAATCTGTTCTTTTTTATGGGTTTATTACGGTTACCCCGCGTCTAATTATGAAGGTATAAATGTTGAAGCTGTTAGGTATAGATGTGGAGAGTGTTTAAGAAAAAATGACGATCTGGATATTGATCTCGTAGCTGGAATTCCAGATTCTGGTACCGCTCATGGCTTAGGTTACGCTAACGAAGCCAAGATTCCTTACGCGCGACCTTTTGTAAAGTACACACCAACATGGCCTCGAAGTTTTATGCCTCAAGAACAATCCATTAGAGATACAGTCGCAAGGATGAAACTTATCCCAATTAAAGAACTCATTGCCGATAAACGCCTTTTATTCTGCGAAGACTCAATCGTAAGAGGTACTCAGCTAAGAAGACAAGTTGAGCGGTTGTTTGAATCAGGAGCTAAGGAAGTTCACATGAGACCTGCGTGTCCTCCACTAGTATATGGTTGTAAATTTCTAAATTTCTCCCGTTCTCGTTCGGAATTAGATTTAGCTGGAAGATGGGCTATTAAAGAATTAATCGGGCAAGATGTCGAAAATCCTAAGGAATACACGGATCCAGAATCTGACAAATATAAGGCCATGGTTAATGTTATACGTGAGAAATTGTATTTAACTACACTAAAATATCAACGACTTGAAAACTTGGTTCGAGCTATTGGACTACCAAAAGAAAAGCTTTGTACGTATTGTTGGGATGGTGTAGAATAACAAGCTAAAAAAAAGACTTAATTTCTATCTGTTGATATTGATCTTTCCATCTCTATGATTTTATTTACAGATTTTAGAGGATATTCTCCCGTTAGGCACGCCATACATAACTGATTTTTACTTTTTCCAATCGCACTAACCAGATCGTCAATAGTTTGGTATCGTAGAGAATCCGCTCCTATTTTCTTTCTAATCTCTTCAATATAGTGTTCCTCTCCAAAAAGATCCTTTAGGCGCCCCGCAATTAATTCCGAAGTTGTTGGAAAGTCAATACCCATATAACATGGTCTTATTACTGGAGGACAGCTAATTCTCACATTAACAGATATTGCACCAGCGTCTCTAAACAAGTTTATAATCTTTTCCGTTGTAGTTCCTCTTACAATCGAATCATCTAATAGGATTACGTTTTTACCCTTGACAAAAGCTTTAATTGGATTTAACTTTTCTTTTACTGCGGCTTCCCTGTTCTTTTGTCCAGGCATTATGAATGTACGCCATACATATCGATTCTTCATTAATCCTTCTACATATGGTAATTTCGCTTCTTGTGCATATCCAACAGCGACACTTCTCCCAGAATCGGGTACTGGAACTACGATTGCGTTTTCTCTAAACTTAGGATCTTTCAATAAAGGATCGTTTCTGGCGAGGTTTATACCTAACTGCAATCTGGTTTGAGCTACAGAAACTCCATCAATAATTGAATCTGGTCGAGCGAAATATACGAATTCGAACTGGCATAGAGCAGTTCTATCACTCTTTACTACCATTTCGGAGTGTATTTCTTTCCGATGACTTAAATGAACGATTTCCCCGGGTTCTACATCTCTAATGAGTCTCCCACCAAGAACATCTAATCCACAAGATTCAGAGGAGACAATGTAGTAATTTCTCGTTTCAGATCTTAACTCTCCAATACACAAGGGTTTAAATCCTAAGGGATCTCTTATAGCGTATATTTCTCCTTCAGCTGTTAATATTAGAAGTGAATAGGATCCATCCAAAGATTTACTTGCGATTTTTAAAATTTCTGGCCAGCCTTTAATTCCTAAAGAAATAGAAGCTATTAACTGGGCTACTACTTCAGTATCCGTATTTGTGACAAAAACTCGTCCCATATCTTCTAAGCTTTGTTTTATCTCGGCATAATTAGGTATGGTTCCGTTAAAAGCTAGAGAAAACTCGATTTCATTGTTCTTAAAGTGAAATGGTTGCATGTAATCAGGCGATTCAAACTCTTGAGCTCCAGTTGTAGCGTATCTATTATGACCAATTCCGATATTACCCCAGAACTTTGACAATACCTTTTGATTTAATACTTCAGAAACCAGTCCTTTTTTTTTATAAGTAACAATCTTTCCACCAGTTTTTAGAATAGAGATTCCTGTGGATTCTTGACCTCGATGTTGTTGAGAAATTAAGCCAAGGTATAATAATTTCGAAATAGAATAACTTTCGTCATCACAAATCACGCCAAAAACAGCACAGTGTTCTCGTGGTTTATCTCTTCTTAGGAAATTTTTATAGGAAAACATAATATAATTTATAAAATGGAAAAAGAGAATTCGTAATCTACAATTAGTACAATTAATTTAAGTAATTTATAATTTTTAATAATTGTTTTAATAAAGTATAAAGTAACTTTGAAGAAAGTTGGTACAAAATTAGCAGAAGAAATAAATATCTTGCTTTTGCCATCTTAATTGGTGGAAAAAGTATTCGATTTGGTTCGGACAAAGGGCTTTTCAAATTTCGAGGAAAGTCTTTAATCGATTACCAATTAGACACGCTTTCTCGCTTTAAGCATGATATTTTTCTTGTTGCTAATTCTAAACAACAAGTCCAAAATTATATTGATAATGTCGATATTGCAAAGATCTTGGGTTTTGTTATTGACGATGATGAAGTTAGTCTAGATCGAGAAGAACATTTACCTCTGATTGGATTATACTCTGTTTTCAAAGAATTAAAAGAACTAGAGTATGAGAAAGTCTTGGTTCTTCCCTGCGATGTTCCGCTTGTTAAATTTGAAGTCATTAAATTTTTAATAAAAAAAAGTAAAAATTTTGATTGTTGTGTTCCAAAATGGAATGATAATCTTTTAGAACCGTTACATGCAATTTACCCAATTAAAAATGCATACGAAACAGCACGTTATAATATAAGACAATCACAATATAAGCTAACAAAAATACTAAGTAAAGATTGGAAGATTAACTATGTCTCAATTGAGGACGAGATTAAAAAAGTAGATCCTAACCTCTTGTCTTTCAAAAATATTAACACACGTGAAGATATTAAAATAATAGAGGTTATCTTAAACCAAATAAAATAAAAAAAAAGATAATTTATATCTTCTTAATCTCGAGGAAGTATACTACCAATCAGCCCTAAGGCGCCTCCTCCAACTAGAAAGAAAGCTCCTAATCCAGTACCTGAACCAATATCTATAAGAACTGGGAAAATATTTCCAAATTGTTCGCCAATAAAGAACATTCCGAATAATCCGCTGATAAGTCCTAAGATTTCTGTGTAAAACAATAATAAAAACATTATTCCCACACCGAGCGGAAAGAGAGAAAAGATCAAACCAACAGCTCTAGACTTCACACCAACAAATTGTAATATTCCAGAAACAAGAAAGACTAGAAATACAATTAAAAGGATGTAATATAGATATATTTCAATACTCATAGCACCAGCATATAAAGCTGCTCCTGCAATCAGCGTAGGATCCGCAACACCCGCTCCAAATGTGTTCAGAACGAATCCAATCCCAGATCCTACAATCCCTGTACTACCATAAATAGCAAAAACATATGTCCCAAGGATAGATAGAATTGCACCTATTATAACTAAAATTTTACCTGCTCCCAAAATTTAATCACTCAATATTTTTTAAGTTTTTTTTTAATTAAAATGAAATTTAATTATGAATATAATGCCATTTAAACCTTATATAGATTTACTTATTTTATAAGCAATTGATTGTCTAAATATGGCTCAGAGAACTGTTTTTTACATTTATACAAAATTTTTGAAGTGTGTCTGATTAGTAACCAAGAAATTTATCATAATATTATAAAAAACATTACTTACGTTTCATAAAAAGCGAATTTATAATATAGAAAGAGTTTATTAAAATAGCAGATTTTTAATAATAATAGGTTTTTGAACAAAACAAATTATAAGGAAACTTACGATGAGTGATTTAATAATCAAAAA
>JAHQWP010000117.1 GCA_029856235.1 Promethearchaeia archaeon | reverse complement strand
AATTTAAAAATATACTTAAAGGTATAAAAACTAAGAAAAATTAGAAAATAAAAAAAATAAAAATTATTAATTTGATTGAGATTTAAAATCTCATATCTTTACGTCTTTTAATTAAAATGGTAGCAACACCAACTAAACCGACACCGGCAACTAATAGAATTAATGCCCAAAAACCTGTAGCTTCGAACACCATGAACACGCTGAATGTAGGGTCGTGCCATATTCCGCTTCCGTCTTCGAACATTGGGAAGCACACAGCATAAACCATTACGCTAAAGGTGATATTTAACCCAATATCCGCGGCAAAAGTATCTACTTCACCAGGTGTTCCTTCGAAAGTTTCATGCGCGTTAGCTTCAACTTCAAATAAAGCAACTGGTAAAATGCTTGTGTAAGCAGGTGCACTAGTAGTCGTCCCCTCGGGACCGTAGTAATAGTCTGGCCCAGCAATATCAACAAAGGCGAGTTTACCCCTTATTTTACCCGGTAGATAGTTACCAATTTTAAGAGAATCTTCCACTTCATCGTAATCATCTGCGGGATCTAATCTTGCAGTTGGATCGTCACCTATAGTATCAATTTTAAGGTGGAAGTGTAACACGGTTGAGACATAAATGATCGCAAGGTCTAATCCAGCGATTGGATTATTTGCACCCGGTGCGAGAGGAACATTCCACGGAGCGAAAAATTGATCTAATTTAACAGCGCCATGTAAAGCAGAAATAGTATTCCCATCAGTAGTAGCAAGGTTTATTTCTCTTGGCTCAAAAGTAAATCCAAAGTGAATAAAAGCTAAGGATTCATCAGTTGGGCCTAAATAAGAGTCTAATTCTACTCCTAAAGGAACTGGGGTTAATGTAGCTTGATTTAGAGTTAACCCCCACGAAATACTATCACCATCTTTAGAGGGCAAAGCAAAAGCAAAGTCATCAACTGATCCTAACATTAATTTGTGCGTTAGCTCTGAACTCAGTGGAACCTCAATAGGGCGGCCATCTACTAAAATAGGATTACCCATAGAATTATTTACTGTTATGTAATTTGCAGATACCCGATTATCAAAATTTGTATCGTTATATAAGAAAGCTCCTGATAAATGGTGAGTGAATAAGAAAAATTCAATGTCTAAACCCTGAAATATTGCTGCAGGATTAATAGAACTTCCACCACCATCAATTAAACTCAAAATCTCACCAACATCAATGTGTATTTCGAAATTTTTAACCCATAATTGAAACAGATCAAAAGTAAAAGAAGTAAATTCCCTCTTAAGATTAGCAACAATTTCAGCATCAGTTAATAACCAATTCATATAACTATCTTGTTTAGCTTGAGCAGAGATATTCCATGAATCTAAAAAGATATTTGCTCCCGAAACAGCTGCTTGTAGAAGTTCATCAGCTGGATCTAATCCATCACCGCCCGTAACTTTCCAAGTTTTACTAATGCTAAATCCAGCCCCGGTCTGAATTTCTAATTTCTCCCAAGTTATTGGATTTAACACAAACAGCTCTTCACCAGTAAAAATATCGTTTATATGAATCAAAAACCAAGTAATTAACTTAACGCCCTCTTGAATTAATTCTTCCGGAATTCCTCCAATACTAGATGTAGAAGGGGCTGAAGTAGAAGGACTTGAAGAAGTAGATGCCATTATATAAGGCTGTATTTTAGTGAAAAAGTCTATGATTTTTTTCACTGCATTAACAAAAGACCCATCCTTATCCCATATTACTAAAGTTACTCCAGCACCTACAGTAAGGTTATATTGATATGTTCCAAATGTTTCAACTTCACAGTAGGCAAGTCCGTGTTCGCTTATATTGTAACCTCCTCCTAGGAGATATTCAAGAGGAACTGGATAAATTTTTCTCCTCGGAGTGCTGTAATCTCTTAAGCCAGAGAAAGTTTCTTCTTGAGTCGCACTTATAGCATAAACTCCAGGCAATATTTCTTTACCGCTAAAGTTTGTCAAAGTCTGCATAAACAACATTTCAAAAACGGTTGCTAAAACATTACCCCCGGGACCTAAAGTCCTAAACATACCTCCAAAAATACCTCCAAAACCCCCGATAAGAGCAGTTGGATCTGTTCCTCCTAATTGATCGTAGGTATATTCGTCGTCGTAATCGTAACCAGCTACCATGATTGGTGCAGCTGTAAAAGAAGCCACCACTAATGTTATAACCATTACGGCTTTAATGCTTACTTTTTTCATTATTTATGATCACATTATTTTTTTTATAAAATTAAATTCTTAAAATACAAATAAATTTTTTATTTTTAATTGTTTATATTCTAATTCACTAGAAATTTTAATATCAAGGAAACAAGTCGTATAACTATGAACATTTTTCACAAATTAAAGGATATTTTTTAATAGTTTTATTAATTTTAATCTAAACCATCTAAAAATATCTAGTTACATAGAAATCTATATGAGATTATTAGATTTATCGAATTTGGCTACAAATATTCTTTGAAAATAGAAAAACAGAATTCTTATGATAATACAAACTCGAAAAATTAATCTTCTATAGTAATAAAGGTATAAAACAGGATAAAGATATACAATATCGCTGAAATTAATAAACTCCAGGTTCTTAAAAACGACGAGACCTCAGCATTAGTTAAGATCACATTTGAACCGATAAAGACTGCTGCGATGAAATAGCCCAAGAAATAACTTTTAAAACTTCCATATTTTGATTTTCCTCTTATCATATTTACGATATAAGTAAAAATTACGATCACTAGACCAGCTGTATAAATAAGATCAATAATCGGGTAATTGTAATAATCTAAGAATAGGAAGAAGCCAAAGAGAAATACCTCGAGAACTTTTACATTAGCAAAACTTCTTTTTTGGGACTGATCTGCAAAAAGTTGTTCGTATTCGCTAATTCCTGAGTTAGAAAACAAAATGATTAAGGAACCAATTGCTAAAGCTGTAAACAAGGAATAAGATATCATGAACAAGTAATCAATTACTCCAAGCCAAATTGTTTCCCATAAAAACAAAGGTAGTTTTAGAAATTCTGGAATTATGCTTATAGTACAGAATATCGGAATTATAGATGCTAGTACCATTACTAATTTCGTTATAAACGATGTTTGGGAGTCATCTTCCCAACTTTCTTTTCTAAAAGTTGTCAAACGCCATGCAAAGGACGCGAAACTTAAAATAGAGATAAATGGCGTCAATATTGGAAAAACAAAAATAAAAAGAATATATACAGCATTGATTCCGTAAAAAAATTTTAACCTTGAAGGAACAACGCTAATTTTTTCATCGAATGAATCCATCGTATTTGCAAATCGATTGGCAAATAGAATTAAGAAAAATAACCAGGAAACGCTAAATACAATAGGACAAAGTATTTTTATTATCCAGAAATTTACAATCGGGTCGATTGAATACCATAAATGAAAATCTACTAAAGAAAATATTAAAAAGATGCTTATTGGTACTAAAATTATGGCAAGTATGACTATCAAGCGAGTAACAAGTACCCCTTTAACTGTTTTAGACATCTTTTTATTTCACTTATCGGTTTTTAATAATTATACATATAATGAGAATAAGGTATTTTAAAATCTCTGTTTTATGTCTTATTTTTTGTTACTGTTATTTAAAAGATTACGAGCCCAATAAAAAAAAGGAAAATAAAAAATATATAATTTCTTTTATATATTACTATAAATGGCTATAATTTCATCCCACAGTTCGTACAAAAATCATTATCCGGAACTAATTTCGCTCCACAATTAGTACAGTGTGACTCATCCAAAGTAGGTTCGTCATAGTCGTCCTTTTTAGCTTTTGTTTTAGCTGGTTTCTGTTTACCACTCCCTCCCGTTGGTTTATATTTCAAAGCTCCAATAAATGCCCCAAAAACTGCTCCTACGAGACAACCTTCCAAAATTGCTGTAGAAACAGCAAGGAGGTAAGGTAAATCCGTTAGACCAGTCACCGCACCATCAATTATTCCTCCTATGAGAGGTCCAATTAATGGGATCAAAGGAAGTAAGAAATAAAGTAAAAAGGCAATGATTAAGTAACCGATTCCAATTGCTAAACTCGTGCGAATCGCCTTACCAGGACTTTTAGCATTAATCGCACATATCAACACACAAGCTAAGATCCAAGGCAAAACGATTGATATTAGCAGTATTACATCGTCAGGTCGATACATTAAACACCAATGAATTGGAAAGACGAGGACTAATATTAATCCCAAAAATAATCCTGCAAGTACTCCTAATATACCTCCAATTGGTCCCGGTAAAAGAGAGCCTAAAGCAGCTAATGCGACGTTTAAATTTTCAATTAACCCACCAGTTACACTCGAAGTCAAATCAAGGAATTGAAAACTGATCCATGAAGTCAACGCAAGAAAGATCATTCCGACAATTCCGGTCCATAAAACTCTTCCAAAACCCAAAAGTATTTTCCTCCAGCTCTAATTTAAAAAGTCGTTAAAATTTAATTAATACATTTCTTACTAATTCAGACATGATTTAATTATTTAAAATTATGTTTTTGATATCTATTTAGAATCTTTCTTTAATAATTTCTATAAAAATTGAAAGAGATAAACTCAATTTAAGGCTATTTAATATTTCAATAAAATTTTAGGATAAAAACTATTTCAGAGCTATAGAACCAAACTTAAAGAAAAAAATTTTAAAAAAAGATTTTTATTGGATTTTTGTAATTTCTCCTTTATCCATTATAACTGTTTTGTTAGCGTATGAAGCTAAGGATCCTCTATGGGTTACAACTATTATTGTAGTTTCCATGTCTTTATTGATCTTCTTAAGAAGGTCCATTACTTGTTTTTCTGATTCAGGATCAAGATTACCGGTTGGTTCATCGGCTAAAATTACTCTAGGCCGATGGACAATAGCCCTTGCTAGACCACACCTTTGTTTTTCACCACCCGACATCTGAACGGGATAATGATCTTTTCTTTCAAGTAAATTAACATCTCTTAGTGCCGCAATTGCTCTATTTTCTATTTCCCTCTCTCTCAAAACAGTAGGCCACAATAAGGCCTCTACATTTTCAATAGCTGTTAATGTCGGAATTAAATTAAAATCTTGAAAAACAAATCCTATCTTTTGTCTTCTCAGTTTACTCAATCTTGATTCTTGAGCTCTGGCAATATTTTCTCCATCAAAAATTATTTTCCCAGAATCTGGTAAGTCTATTCCGCTGAGCACATTAAGTAGGGTGCTTTTTCCACATCCTGTCGGACCTTGGACTAAGATGAATTCACCTGATTTAATTGTTAAGTTAATATCGCCTAAAGCTCTAATAATTGCACCAGCTCGCCTATATTCCTTATTAACATCAATCGCTTCAATCATAGTGTCTTTTTCTACTGGCATATTTTTCCCCCTTATTCACCTACTCTTTTTAATGCAATTATTGGTCTAACCTTCAAAACTTTTCTATTAGCAACTAAAATCGCTATAATTTGGAACGAAAGAAAAATTACAAAAGTCGCAAAAACCGGTAAAAGGCTTACTAAAGGTATCGCTGCAATGTTCGGTGCAGCTTGCAGATAAGCAACAATAGCGGCGTAGTGAAATAGAACTTCAATCACTATAAAAAAGCCCATAATTGTTGTGAATAATATGAATCCCGATATTAGTGAATTAAGATCCCTATTCGTCCATCCAATGCATTTTAACGTAGCAATAGTTTTCGAATTACGTCGTACTATAATCCAAGAATATAGTAACGATAAAAATATTCCTACACCAAGAGCAATAAAAAAACTTGCGCTCGCAAAACTCTCACCTGGTTGTTTCATAACTAATTCAATAGAATAGCTTGTCCAAAAAATTAGAATGGTGTACATTAAGCAGAATACAGTAAATTGTTTCTTCTCCCTTAATACCATTAGAATTGATTTCCTAAACAATCTAAATGCCATAAATTTTCACCGTTTGCTAAAAATTAATTTTTTATATGAATTGTTTGTATAGTTATATAATAAGATTATTATTTTAATTTTGGTAATAATGTCAGCAGAAATTGAATCCATTATTGATGAGTTGCTTTCTGAAGAACAAAATATTTTTGGAGTCGCAATTATTAGTAAGTCTGGAGTTCTTATTACACAAACTCAGAACTGGAACCTTACCAACGATTTAGACAAGATTAACAAATTGCTTGGAACCCAGCTAGCTTTAGGACAAAAAGGCATGTCAAGTATAACGATTCAAGGAATAAAATATATGATGGTTGAAAACACTGAAGAACGAAAGATAGGTACCAATATCACAGGAAAAGGGCATATTATTATAGCACCAATTCCCATAGGAGGAACGGGTGCGTTAGTTTGTTACATTAATCCTCAGGTTGGACCCCGGGACGCATTATTTACCGTTCAATCTCATGCATTGAAGCTACAAAATCTGGTTTAATTTTTTTTATACTTTTTTTATATAGGATTGTAATCCTCAAGATAGATATAGAGTATTATCCAAACTTACAGAGCAGACATATCTTTTTTTTTTTTTAATTTTCTTTAAAGCTTGATTTGGTCCCAATAAGGATTTAACAAATTTTTTAGCAAGGATTTAATTTTTCCTATATCTTTTCTCTTAGAATCGTCCAAAAATGATAAATTTTTTTCATAATCAGGAGGTTCGTATTTTTCCTTTAATAGAGCTTTTATTATTGCTTCAACACAATAGGGTAATCCAATTATGTCATATCCTCCTTCTAATATGAAAGAAATTTTACCTTCACATACATTTTCAGCAATTTTCAAAATCATATCTGCAAATTGGTTGTAAGCAAGACTGGTTAACGAGCAATTACCGATAGGATCGGCGTAATACATATCAAATCCCGCAGCAACAACGATAAGAGCGGGTTGGAATTCAGTGAGTATCGGGTCTAACAAATCGAGACAATAATAAAAGTCTTCATTAGTTATTCCTTCTGGTACGGGAAAATTAATATTTTTACCAATTCCTTCATCCATTCCAAGTTCGTCAACCATACCTAAATCTCCTTCAGTGAAGTCAAATTCGTGTATAGAAAAGTAAAGAATGGAGGGATCACCATAGAAATATCGAGCTAAACCATCTCCGAAATGGTCGTCAACATCAACTATCGCTATTTTCTGGTTAAAATTCAATTGTTTTCGTAAATATAGAATTGCATTTGCAATATTGTTGAAAATACAGAGTCCTGACGCTTTTTCTCTTAGTGCGTGGTGTCCCGGAGGTCTGATTAAAGCAAATGACTGAGTATACTTATTGTTTATTACGCCTTCTATAGCTTCTATAGCCCCTCCGACAGCTTTTAAGGCTAATTCGTAGGTATCCTCCGTTACAAACACTTCTTCTTCGAGTAAACCACCTCCCATTTTAGAAATTCTCTTAATAGATTCAATGTGATACTTAGAATGAGCCAATTCTACTACAGCTTGACTAACATTTCTCGGTTTAACTTTTAAGATACGCTCATTGCTCAATATATTAGTTCTTTCTAAATGGTTTAGGATTGCTCTTATCCTTAATGGATTTTCAAAGGATATAAAAGATGGTCTTGGATATGGGGGGATGTGTTTTGAAGCGAAATCATCATCAACTATTAATCCGATTAGATTATCTGTCGTCATATCAAAAATTGAAATATTAGAATAACTAAACTCTTATATTTATATTTGCATAGTAATATTAAAAAATAATTTCAATTTACCTAAAAAGGTTTGAGAATAGAAATGAATGTTATTGAAATTGTAGCATTACTCTTGCTTAACGCCATTCCCATCATCATAATTGTAATACCTTACTTTTTCATACGGAAGAAACTTGCGGGAAAAATCTACAACAGAGTAATGCTAGGAATAATGGTCTTCTACCTGGTATACTGGGTTCTGCCAATAATCTTTCAATTAGGAAGCGTTCCAAAAGAATTAGAATTACAATCAGGCGAAGAAGGTAATTTATGGTTAGGAATTGGGTATATTATTACACATATCGGGTCACTTATCTCACTGTTTGCCTACTATCCTCTCGTTACCCTTCCATTTATCTTTTTTGTTGCTCCTTTTATCTCAATTATTTATGTAAGGAATCGAATTAAAAAAGAAATAGGAACCAAAAGTGAAAAAATGAAGGGATTAACTTATCATATCATTGATAGCCCTTACAAACGAATAAGAAGCGATTTATTTAAAAACGATTGGTCGAGAGAAAAAGACATAATGAAGTTACTCATTGTGCTTTTACCGATTTCTCTCTATTTATTACAAGTAATCCTTAAAATTCTTCAAATTGAATCCGTTTCAATTACAACGGGAGAAACTGCTTTAGGTTGGTTCATCGAGATCCTATTTGTTTACATTGCAACTTTCATATTTAGTTTGGAAATACTCTTTAGTTCGCAAATTGCATTAAGAGGAAGATATTTCGGAGAAAATATTCGACAACAGACATATAAGAGTTTGTATACGGTTGGAGCTCCGATATCTATCCTATCTATTATATTATTCATTGTTGAAGATATTGGATCTTTCGGAGTAATCATTTACTTCTTTGCGTATTTTCTTATGGCTTCAATTATTTTTGTATTGTTTCTTAAAATTTTTGAACCTATCTCTTTACTCATATTTATTAAAATGGTTGATTGGTGGAAAAATAAGAAAGAGAAAAGAAAGAAAATGAATACTTCTAACATATACTATGGGATTGTTTTTAGTTGCCTTGCAGTTTTCGTATTTTTTATCATAAACAATTTTGTATTTGGTTCAGCCCTTGGATTTATTTATGATGGTACTCAAATTATAACCGACTTAGCTAATTTTGCAGAAAGTGGATCAGTTTATTTATACGAAAGCCTTGGATTTGACCTTTTGAATATCCTCAGTTTTTTAGCTTTAGTTGTTATGTCTCTAATAATCGCGGTAATTTTCTTAAATCTTAGTATGAAATATATGAAAAGCATGTTTCTGAGTATTGTAACCTACATGCCCGTCTTAATTATCTTGTCTGTGTTGTTTGTAGTAATAGGTGCAAACGGCTTGATAAATTTCACACCTGATATCTATTGGATAACTGGACAATCGAGTTTTACTTCTATTTTTGGTTTTAGATTTTATACTCTAAGGACTGCTGTATTCGATGGTGAGTTAACAGGAGTTTTAAATATCCTTGCAATTCCTTATCAAACTACTCAATACATTTTCAATATAATTTTTTGGAGTCTGGTTATTTTCTACATGAAAAAAACCTTTAGAGTTAAGAATATAGCTATTGACGAAAAACACTTAGAAAAGGTTATTTTTTCTTCAATTTCGGAATTTCCAACATACAACGAATATATGAAAATTGAAAACAACTATTTAATTATAAGAAGAGCGGATATCGACTTAAAAGATGTAGCACAAGAGCGAGAGGAAGTAAAGTCTTTACTAGAAAACTTAGAAACTGAAAAGATGCTAGATAAGCTAAAACCTGTGGAAGAAAAAGAAATGCAAAGATTTTACTTTACCCTTAAATACTTATATAATAACAACTTGATCGATGTTTTAAAACAGGAGTTCAGCTACATTTTCGAAAAAGCAGAAAAACAAGGATTATACATCATTTACGACGATGGGAGAGGTATTTTTGACTATAATTTTTCTGAAGAATATAGTCACGATCCTGGAATCGTCTCTGGTATGTTTTCAGCTATTACCTCCTTCATAAAAGAAACAACAAAATCTCAAGAACTATTAAAAACCATAGATCACGGTGATATAACTATTCTAATTGAATATGGGACTCGTATCTTTGGAGCGTTATTTATTAAGGGAAAACAAACTACAGAAGTGCGTTCCTCCTTAAAAGAACTCGTCACTACCTTTGAAGCTAAATATGCTGATGTCTTAGCAGATTGGAGCGGTGCTCTGATATATTTTAAAGAAGACAACAAGTTAGTAGAAAGCATTTTCAAAGATTAATTCCATTTTTTTTATTTTTTTTTTTTCACTTTTGTACATCAATTTTAAAAACAAATCTTTTACTTTTATCAAGAATTAATGATTTTTATAGAATACCGATCTATTATTAAAAATATGAGAAGAATTAATAGTATTGACACCGTTAGAGGATTTTCGATGTTCCTCATGGTTTTTGGCCATATAATGCTTTGGTGGCTAAGACCGGAAGATGTTTGGCTGCAATTTTGGTTATACGCGTTTCTTCAACCTCTTGGTGCAACCGGATTCCTTTTCGTCTCAGGAGTCAGTGCGGCATTATCTTATAGAAATTATCAAAGCACAGCAAATGACTCAGACACGATTAGTATGACAACCGTTAGAAATGTATACCTCCTTAGAGCTTTTTTTATATTAGTTATAGCCTTTATTTTTAATTCATTAAATGCTTTAATATGGGGTGGAAGCATTTGGGAATGGAACGCCCTGCAAACAATAGGAGTTTCTCTTATATTTGCCTGGCCGTTCTTGAAAACCTCTAAACTATTCAGAATAGTGCTTGGAATTTTAATGATAATAGGAAACCAGCTAATTCTGAATGTTTTAATGTTGTATGAGGGAGAAGTATCGCTATTTGGCATTCTATTTCATGTACTTTTTAATCCATTGGATCAATACGTAATTTTGATTTATTTAGGCATTTTAATAATTGGTTCTGCAATCGGGGAATACATTTATCAAATTAATATTACTGAAGAAGAAAACAAACGGAAATATCTGTTTAAGAACAAATTGCTAATTCATATGTTATTAATTGGAATATTTTTAATTGTTTTTGGGTTTTTTTATCAATTCCCTAATTTTCTGATCTTTAATACAATTTCATCAATTTCTTCTGCTGTAGGTTTAGTAATAACTATATTATCATCCCTTATGCTTATCGAAGTATTGGAAAAAATAAAAACAAATAAAAGCTACAAATACTTCTTCTATTATTCTTTTTACTCATTTACAATCTTTTTACTACACAATCCGTTAATTTTCCTTTTTACTAAACAACTTAACGCTTATTTTACAATATGGTTGGCATGTGCAGTTTGTATAGTATTATTTGGGGTAATACTGCGATTTACTTACAAGAAATTAGGAAAATTTGCTTCTCTTAAAGCTGTTCTCAGCATAATCAGCTTCTTTATTGCGACTGAACTTATAGAAAAAAAAACTAAAAGATCTGCTTAGAAATTTATATATTTTTAAAATTCGTTAATCAAGCTCTTTCTTTTTCTTTATTAATTGCGTCTAGTAAGCGTTGCACCTCGTAAGAGTCAGGATATCTCTCTTGGATTTTTTGACAACACTCTATCCCCAAATCAAATTCGCCTAATTCTTTATACTTAATCCCTAAATTGTACCATGTTTCATATTTATCAGTTTTAATTTCAAGAGCTTTCTTCCAATACTCAATCGCTTTAGCACTATCTCCCTTTCCGTTATAAGCATTAGCCATATTATTCCAACCCTCGTGATCCTTTGGATCTAATTTTACTACCTTTTTATAACACTCAATCGCTTTGTCGTAATCTTTATATTCTCTATAAGCGTTTCCCATGTTGTACAACACATCAACATCGCCTGGCTTGAGTTCCAATGCTTTATTCCAACACTCAATCGCTCTTTCTAAATCCCCCCTTCCTATATTATATGCGTTTCCCAAATTGTACCACCCCTCAAAATGGTTAGGATTAAACTCCACAGTTTTTTGCCAACATTCAATCGCTCCGTCAGCGTCAGACTCCTCACCACAGACTAATCCTTTTTGATAAAAAACTTCTGCCTTCTCAATTTTACTTTTCTGTTTGCTTTTTTCGTCAGCCATACCCATTACCGTTTTTTGTGATTATTGCTTTTATCTAATATTTTTAGCTATTAAATATAGTTTACACTTAGAAGGTTTATAATTGTTATAAAAATAGAGAAAAGATTTGTTTTTTTAATCCATGAGTTTATTCGTAAATTGAATCCTTTTTCGATTGAGAAAAATATATGTGACAATTACAGCATTAAAAAGACATGTATATTAATCAAGCTAACTTAACATAATCAAGCAACTGTGAGCTACTACTCTCAAGTTTTTCAACAAAAATGAATTTAATCTTTAAAGAAAAAGCATCTATCCTCGCGATTCTAGGAATTATTTTTCTCTCATTAGGTCTATTTTGCATCAATCTCGATTTCCTCTCAAAAGATAGGACTATATATTCGATTGATCGTGATAATAACAATTCTAAAATCCCATATCTGAAAACCGCGAAAATATCATCAATAATCCATATTAATAACAATTGGACCGAAGCTAAAAATGCGGGAATTTGTAACGGCTCGGGTACGTGGAACGACCCATATGTGATCAAAGATCTAATTATTGATGGCCTTAATTCCAGTAATTGTATAAAAATCCAAAATTCCAGCACTTATTTTAGAATCGAGAATTGCACTCTTTTCAATGCAGGAACCGATTGGTTGAGTGAATACGCGGGGATACTACTCCACCATACCAATAACGGAATGATCATCGCAAACAATTGTTCAAATAATATGTACGGTATATCCCTCGTCTCCTATAGTAGTAATAATACCGTTTTTAGAAATTATGCAAATAATAATTTTTATACGGGCATATCTCTTAACTCTTTATGTAGTAATAATACAGTGTTAGACAATGAGGCTGATAACAACTCAGCTTTTGGAATAAGTATCTCGTGGAACAGTCAAAATAACACCATCTCGAGAAATAACGCAACTAAAAATAAAATAGGGCTAGATATATCGTCCTTTTCAAAATATAATATTATAAAAGATAATAATCTATCTTTTAACTTATTTCCTGGAGGGGATAGTAATGGTATTAGAATTAGTAGAGCAGAAAACAACTCAATTATAAGAAATTTTGTAAATCAGAACGGTTGGGAGGGAATTCAAGTATATGAGAGCAACTATAACTTATTTTTAAATAATTCCATAAATAACAACGGGGAACATGGGATTAGCTTGGTTCACTGTGGCGATAATAGACTTTTAGGTAATAGTATATCCTCCAACGGACAATATGGCATAAATTTAGAGGACTGCGAAAGTAATATCGTAAATCATAACACTATAAATAATCACGATGTTGGCATTTATCTGGACGATCAATCAAAATGCAATGTGGCTTTAAATAACTCTTTTGCTGGCGATGGAGCAGATATTTTAGACTTCCAGAGAACATGTGATGAAAATGACTTCACAGCACCTCCCGTTGATGTATTGATTATTTCAATAGTAATCGTTGGCGTGATGATCTTCATAACAGGGACCATTTTGGTTTTGAGAAGATTATCTAAAATTAAGGTCATTAGAAATAAAAAAAGTTCATAAAAAATTAAAAGAAAAATGTGTAGAACTTAATATTCCTCTTATTAAGCTAAAATAATTCCACTATCTATCACTTATTTACTCTGGAAAAGTAGCGACTGCCCTAACCCAACCAGCACTCGCTCTAGCTATTTTAACTGGAAAACAGTAAATTGTGGCACCAACAGGAGGAACTTTATCCAAATTCATCATTTTTTCCATTTGAAAATACCCTAACTCTATACCTGCAAAATGCCCTTCCCAGATGATTGATGGGTCCGGTTTTTTCTCTTTTACAGATTTTTTCCATTTTTTTGCTGTGAGACTAAAAGGAGCATCCCAAGACCATGCATCAATTCCAACCACATGAACGCCTTTTCTAATTATGTGCAATGTAGCTTCTTTACCAACTCCAACGCCATGGTTTCTGTAATCTTTAGTACCATAGTGTTTTGGAGCATTTGTGTGAACACATAAGATATCTCCCTCTTTTAACCTATGGTCTATGTTCTCTAACTTATTGTCAATATCTTGAGGTGTCATTACATATCCTTCCTCGTAATCTGTACAGTCCAGAACAATTAATGGACCAATTCCCCATTCTAATGGAAACTCGTCGATCGTCATAGCTTTTCTCTCTCCAATTTCTCTATCTTGAACGGGAGCAAAATGCCACGGAGCGTCCATATGAGTTCCAGAATGAGTACCTAATGTAATACTTTCTGTACTCCACCCTTTTCCAACTGGTAGATGTTCAGGTTTCAAACGAGAAAAGACAAAACTCATTTCTTCAGCACCTCTATCGTGATCCCCATATTCAATATGCGGTTGCATCAGAGGCGGGTCAAATATAAGCTCGTCGGGGTTTATTATAGGGATTGAAAGATCAATAAATTTCATTTTTCTCACTTCAATAATTAAGCATATTCAAGATATCTATTTTAATATATTTATCTTAACCAAACCGAGCAAATGTGAGTCATTACTCCAATTACATTTTCTCGATATTAAAAAAAACACATACAAAAAAAAAAAAAATAATATTATTCATTCATTTCATACGCGTCTTTTAAAGAATGAACAATTTTCCACACTTTTCCAAACCGTTCAGGATCGACGTTAGGTTTCTTAATCATCTCCAAACACCATTCCATCTGTAGCTCGGTAGTACTTGCTTTATTATACAGATTCAATGCGTATTTGGAAAAATCTCTCACGAAAAAATCAAATATTTGATCTAAAGTATCTTCGTCGATATCGTAAATTTTCGCGTTTTCAATGACTAAATGGGCGTATACAATAAGAGAAAAGATTTCACCAATCCCCGAAAGCATGAAATCCATGTCTTTTTGTTGATCGATACTAGGAGTAGCCTTTGTTCCCATGAGGTTAAACATTTCAATTTGTTTCATGAAAATTTTGACATTGGGAAGGTTATATTGCTCAAACGCTGCCTTCCAATCATGAAAACGGATTCTTCCTAATCCCCGCGTTGGACCTTGGTTAAAAAGGAATGTATCGTCTTTAACTTCATCTTGCCTTGGAATCTCCTCGTATTTCTTGTGATTCATAAAGAAGTTCACCATGAATTTCAAAATTAAGGCGATGTTTACATGTACAGTGCCTTCAAGTTTTGGCAAGGCCCGGATATCCTTTGCAGCCATTTCAAAAAACATATCCTTTTCGAAACCTTTAGCAGCAATCACATCCCATATAAGATTGATAACCTCCTCTCCTTGAGTTGTTGTCTTCATTTTCATGACGGGAGCATAGAGTAGATACCGTCTGTCTTTATCAGAAGCAATTCTCATATAATCAGCCGTTCTTAGTCCAAATAATTTCATAGCGACCAAACGAGTATAAGCGTCGACAAAGTTTTGCTTAACGTGCTGAAAATCTGTCACATACATATTATAGAGCCTTCGATATGACGCGTGATGAATTGCTTCATAAAATGCGTGTGTGCAAATTCCTATTGAAGCCCATCCTAAATTATATTTCCCTACATTAACCGTATTAAGGGAAGAATTCCACGCCTCTTCTCCTTTAGAAAGTATATCTTCTTCAGTTATCGGGTAATCATGGAGTGCAAAATTTGATACGTAATTCTGACTGTCGCATACATTTTTTATTAATTCATAGTTTTTGTGCTTATAATTTGCTACAAAGAAAACATATTGCTCCTTATTTTTCATGTCATAAGGAGGGATGTTGCCATCTTTATCAGCAAATTTACCAAAATTTGATACCATTTGAGCTTCGTTTCCATTACCGATGTAATACTTTTCTCCATTAGCCTTGTAGGTTCCATCCTCTTGAGGAGTTAATGCCATTTCAGAGGCGTAAATATCTGCTCCGTGCGCTTGTTCAGAAAGACCGAACGCAAAAATATTTCCCTCTTCAAGTAAATTCGCTGCTTTTTCCTTCGCTTTTTCATTTTTACTCATCCAAATAGGTCCGAGCCCTAGTATTGAAACTTGCCACGTATACCAATAGCTCAATCCATAAAACCCAAGAATTTCATTAAACTCACATATTCTCCATGTATCCCATCGATAATTCTCATCTTTTCCGTATTGAGATGGGGTTAAAAGTTGGGCAAAAAGCTTATTTTTCTTTTGAAATTCAAGAAAATCAGAATACCATACTCGCTTGCGATCGTCCTCTTTAATTTTCGCTCTCCCTTTGTTTTCGAAAAATTCTATAGTTTTAAGCATTATCTCTTTTGACTTCGCGTCCGGATAATACCTTTTGTGTTCTTTCGGATTTAATAGTATTGTCATAATAGCTTTATCTCTTTTTCTTTTAAATAACTATTTAATTATAATCTAGAATTCCTATTTCAAAATTAACTTTTTTATTCATTTATAATATTGATATTATTACTTCAAACTTCTCTTTAGAAATATGTCATAATAAAAAGAAAGAAAAAAAAATACTTGATTTCCTAAGTATTCACTTTATCAGCGTTTTTAGCAATTGCGTCCACAACTTGAGGCCAAATTTCAACCGGTAAACTGTGTCCCATGCCCTCAATGATTAAAAGTTCCGCTCCCGGTATGGATTCTGCCGTTTCTTTACCGCCCTCAACTGGAACTAATGGATCGTCACCTCCATGAATTACAAGCGTTGGAACTTTTATTGAGCCAAGTTTTGGTACGCGGTTTTCGGTACCTAATATAGCAAACAATTGGCGCGCCATTCCTTGTGGATAAAATGATCGATCGTAGGAGGCCGAAACAAGTTTTCGTTCTCGATCTTCATCATACGGAAAACCAGATCCATAAAGAATATGCCGACGTTTCACCGATTCCTCAATATAGGCCTCACGCTCTGTAGGTGAAGGTTTTAATAGTACTTGCATAGCTTCTGGTTTAGCTTGAGGAAGATTAGGATTTCCCGTCGTGCTCATTATAGATGTTAAGCTCAGAACGCGGGTTGGATGGCGGAGCGTGATTAACTGTACAATCATTCCCCCCATTGATGCGCCACAAATATGAGCTTTTTTGATGTTAAGGGCATCTAAAAGACCGACTGCGTCATCAGCCATATCTTCCACCGTATAAGGTGGATTTATAGTTTCTCCTTTCTGAAGCGCCATGAATTCCTTCAGAATATTCGGTACACCTGCTTCTTCAAATTTAGTAGATAAACCTATATCTCGATTATCGAATCGAATTACGTAAAACCCTTTATCTACTAACATCATGCAAAGTTCCTCTAACCACCTAATCATCTGACTTCCTAAGCCCATTACCAAAAGTAAGGGTTTAGATGAGGGATCTCCAAACGTATCGTACTCTATTTCAATATTGTTAGCTTTCGCTTTCGGCATAAATAATACCTTATTTGTATTTATTTTTGTTTCTATTAAGTTATTCTTAATAGATGATCTTTGCTTTTATCCTATTTAAAAATTATTTCCTAAATAGAAGAAAAAAATCTAAAGAAAAATTGAAATTTGATTATTTAATCACTAATTTTTTTGCTGATTCTGTGTTCGCGATTCCTCCTAGTGAAGTACAACGCAATTGAGGGGGTAACATCTTACCACTCTCAAATGATGCTTGGATTGAATCGTCAAGATTAATTGGATTAATGTAACCACCTATAATAAGATCAGCACAGATAAATGCATTTGACGCTGCCACTGCATTCCTAGTATGACAAGGGATTTCACAGAATCCCGCAACAAGATCGCATACAGATCCCATTGTGTTTTGTAATGCAATTGCTGCCGCTTCTGTGGCTGCAGCAGGACCACCACTAGCAGCTTCGATCACAGCTGCTGCTGCCATTGCTCCCGCCATTCCTATCTCAACTTGACATCCCGCTATTTCAGCAGCAAAAGTTGAATTCATTCCGTTTATTAAACCAATCACTCCTGCTGCAAGTGCACATTTAATAATCTTGTCCATTTTTATATTAAAATCGTAATGGAGTGTATAAAGAACCGAAGCAATAACACCGCAAGAAGCGCCTGTAGGAGCCGCACAAATCAGACCTCCCGAAGAAGCTGTATCCATAGCTGCCATAGCCCTATAAGCACTTTTTAAATTAATTCCAGAACTGAAAAGCTGATTCTCTTTTTTTTGGATATCACTAGCAGAATGCTTTAATAATTTCATATGCGAATTTTTCTTTTCCAAACCCTTTTCAATTGAAGAAAACATTACTGAAATCCTTTTTCCCATTTCTTCTAAAATGGATTTTTCATCTAATTTCAATAAATCTGCTTCATACATAAGCCCAACCTTTCCGAGAGAATACTTTTCTTCATTTGCAAGCTTTAACATCTCAAAACTATTTTTAAACAAAGGAGTCCCATGAATCGGAAAAAGGATAGGGTAAGTAGTCCAGATATTAGTAATAAAATCAAGAGATTTTAATTTATTAACGAAATCATCTTTAAACTTGTTTGGGTTCGTTAGTAGAATAAAAAAATACCTCCCATCATCCTGTATATGTATTTTTTCTGGAGAATAAGAAAATTCTTGAATTAAATTCAGTAAATTTTCCTTGGAATTCCTTAGAAATTCGATTAATATAGTATAATTATTTCCTTTAAGATTTACCATCCAGTTATTAACTTTTTCTATTAAAATCATACCTCCTCCTATGGATTTCGCGACTATTGTTAATTTTTTAGCAGGGATATTAATTAGCATATAGTTTGGATGATCTGCTTCAGGAATATCATCAGAATCGAAGGAAAATCTAATTCCTTCTTCACGGGCTACATTATTGGAATTAAGAAAGTCCGGATCTTCAACAGCTAAATTAATGATCCCTGATAAGAACGCAACATCTCCGTTTTGAGATTTATATGTCTTATCAAAAGAACCCTTTGAATCAAATGTAATATTAATTTCCTCTATTTCGTTCTCACATAACATATTGGTCAATCGACCAATACTATAAGAAGCAGCGGTATGAGAACTGCTAGGTCCATGCAGAATTGGTCCTAATACATCGTTTAATATACTTATTTTCATAAATCTTGCTCCCTCTGTGTTCTGTAAATAAGCTGTGATCATTTGAAAATCACAGATTAAAGAAGAAAAATGGAACAACTAAAAAAAAGAGCTAGAACTTAAAAACAAATAGATTATAAAAATTTCTCTAAAATTAATATATGGATTTCTAATATCATATTTATAAATCCTTGAAATTACTGGCAGAAAACATTCTAGTGGATTTATCCAGGTCATGCTAATCCGATGATACAGAAAACATTAAAGAAGAACTCAAATGGGCAGTTAACGGAATTGATATCGTTGGATGTGGACTATCTCAAAACATAAGTAAAAAATTAAAAGAAAAATAGAAAGAAAAAATAAATATTAAAGATTGAATTTACATCATACCGGGCATACCACCCATGCCACCCATCCCCGGAGGCATCCCTCCCATCCCCGGAGGCATTCCACCCATTCCTGGACCACCAGGAGGCATAGCTGATTTTGCTCCTGCGATTACATCATCAATGCGTAAAATCATTGAGGCTGCTTCGGTAGAGCTTTTAATTGCTTGAATTTTCACTATGGTTGGTTCGACGACGCCATCTGCCATCATATTGTCGATAACATCGCCCGTTTCGAGGTTGAGTCCCGCAAACTTGTTTCCTGCTTGATGAGAGGCTCTTAGTTTCATTAACATTTCAATTTGGTCTAGTCCTGCGTTTTCAGCGAGTGTTTTAGGGATAATATCCAATGAATCAGCAAAAACTTCGACTGCTAATTGCTCGCGTCCTCCTAGAGTTTGAGCATATTTTCTTAATTGAATTGCAGTTTCAAGTTCTGGGGCTCCTCCACCACCGACGACTTTTTGATCTTCGACGACATCTCTAACTACGCATAAAGCGTCGTGAATAGCTCTTTCAGCTTCATCGATAATGAGTTCAGTTCCGCCTCTGATTAAAATCACGACTGATTTAGGATCTTTACATTCTTCAACGAATATCCAGCTATCATTCATAACCTTACGTTCTTCAACTATACCAGCAAAACCTAGCTTATCTTCTGTTATGTCATCGAGATTGGTGAAAATTACTCCACCGGTAGCTTTCGAGAGTTTTTCTAAGTCAGATTTTTTGACGCGTCTTACGGCCATAACATTTGCTTTTGAGAGAAAATGTTGAGCCATATCATCAATTCCTTTCTGACAAACTACAACATTTGCTCCAGAATTCACGATTTTATCGACCATAGTTCTAAGCATGTGTTCTTCTTCGTCAAGAAATTGTTGAATTTGGTCAGGGCTCGTAATTTGGAGCTTGGCGTCAAATTCGGTTTTCTCAATTTCTATGGCGGATTGTAATAAGAGTATCTTAGCGTCTTTTATGATTTTTGGCATTCCAGGGCTGACAACTTCTTTGTCCAAAATGATACCTTTAATGAGGGTAGTTTGGTCAATTGATTCCCCTTCTTTTTTTTGGATTTGGACTTTTTCGATATCAGCCGTCCATTTACCGTTTTCTCCTTTTTCTGCTACAGCTTTTATTGCGCCGATACAGATGTCAGCAAGCATATCTCTCGATTCAGATACGATTTTAGATGACATACAAGTTTTTGCACAGTTCTTCAGTCCTTCCATATCATCAATTCCGCTTTTAATTGACATTGCTTCCAAAATTTCAACTGCTTTCTCAGCAGCTTTTCTAAAGCCTTCGCTAATAACTGTTGGGTGTATTTTTTGTTGTAAAAGCTTTTCTGCGCGCTTTAATAATTCGCCAGCAAGAATTACAGAAGTAGTTGTACCATCACCTACTTCTGAATCTTGAGTTTTAGCAACTTCGACCATCATTTTCGCTGCAGGATGTTGGACATCGATTTCTTTTAGAATCGTTGCCCCATCGTTAGTGATTACAACGTCGCCAAATTGATCGACGAGCATTTTATCCATTCCACGAGGTCCGAGTGACGTTCGCACCGCTTCAGCGATAACTTTCGCAGCTGCGATGTTATTTTCCATAGCATCTTTTCCACGTGTTCTTTCGGTTCCTTCCTTCATAATGAAGATAGGTTGACCGCCTAATTGTGCCATTTTAAATTCACACTATTTGATTTTTTTAAAATAATTATTAATTATATAATGATCTCTAAGTCATAAAATTAAAAAAGTTTACGGAAATTTTAATTTTTAAAACTATAAGGTGTGTTTATGGAAAATAATAAGATATGTAAAATTGAGTGTAGCAAATAAATGTTATTTTTCGGCTTATTTCTGGAGATCTCTTTTCTTTAGGCGTAAATCTTTAGATCTGCATCTACGACATTTTTTTGCTCTAACGGGATTCAAAGCTCCACATTTGCGACATACTGTTTTCATTAATAAATGATGTCTTGCGATTTTTCTTTTATATGGGTCATCGATGGGCATACGATATTCTCCTTTATTTGCTATCCGTTTTAGGTTATTTGATAATCTTTTTAAAGCTATTCTTCTTGAAACAAATTCATTATGTTCTTAGTTTAGTTTCAATTAAAGAATAAATTGAAAAACATTCGAAAGCTAAAAAATTTTTTGATATAGATGAGATACAATTAAGAAATAAAGTAAAAATTAAAATTTTATAAATAATTTTAAGCTTTAATTTAGAGTTATAATAATTTCAAATTAAGTTGAAAAAGTTGCCAAGCGAGATATTTGACGAGGAAAAGTTTTTAGAATTAGCGGAGTTTGCTGTCCATTGTCGGGTTAAGCGAGTAAAAGATGTTGTGAAGTTGAAGCTAAGAACCAGAAAGCGGCTTTATACATATAAAACAGACCCCGAAACTGCTGATAGGTTGGTAAGAAATCTTACTTGTGATATAATCGAGTTATAAGTGGATAAGAAGCTAAATGAAAAATCTTCCTGCGTGTATAACATGTATAAATTCGGGATTTTTATGTACTAGTTGTCAAGAAAAACTAGATACGGGAGAACTTACTCAATTTGAATTAGATTTAGCTAAAGATTTACTTCTTTTGGAAGAAGGAGAAAAATTTGGGTTTCTAAAAAATATTTCTTTCTTTAAAGCAATCGACTTCGAGGATGTGGTAATATTTGTTCTTGGAAAGAAGGATAAGATTAAAATCACGCAAAATTTAATAAAGTGGATTAAAGAAACATATGAAGTAGATGAGTTAATTTTAGTCGAACAAACCAAAAATCCTCGAGCTGCGTTAGAAAGTTTGATCGCTCCTAGTAAATTAATTTCTTTAAACGAGATATTTTTAGCTACTGGAGATATTGAATTTAGAGGAGTTCTTTCTAAAAAAGACCAAGAAGTTATTTTATTTACAGGGGAAGAACTTGAAGAATTAATTTTAGAACTCACTGGCAAAACAATTCGTATCGAATTTGAATAATAGTAATTGTTTTATTTCTCAATTTCTTAATTTCTTATTATCGAATAGGTTTAATATATTGTGGATGAATATAAACAAGTTATCTTAGTACGGACAGATTTAAGTATGGGTACTGGGAAAAAATGCGCTCAGGCGTGCCATGCTTCTATATCCTCAGCAGATCTGGTTAGAATAAAGAACAAGGATGTATGGAAAAAATGGAAAAACACTGGACAAAAGAAAGTAGTTCTTAAAGTAAGTGATATGGAGGAACTTAATGACATTGTCTCAAAACTAGAAAAAAATAAGATTCCTTTTTTTTTGATTAGAGATGCTGGATTAACTCAGCTTGCTCCAGGAACCACCACAGCTTTAGGAATAGGTCCTGCGCGTTCAATTACCTTGGATAAGGTTACTGGAGATTTAAAGTTACTATAATATAATACCTTAAGGCTAGATAAATTGGTAGAAAAATGTAATAATTCTCTCAAATTCACTAACACTAACGAGAGAGAAATCGAAAAAGTTGTAGGGATTGAAGTATTTTCTACATGTGGAGTAAATGGTATTAACGGGATCATCAAAAATCGTTATAAAGACTTCATCGTTAAGGAGATCACCTATTCCGGGCGAGTTCTAGAAATCAATGAAGATTATGCCCCTACTAAGTATTCTGCAGAAAGTAAAGATAAATATACCACTTTCAACTTGATAAAAATCAATAAAGATACTTTCGAGGCGGTAAGAATGATTAGCGATGCTTTAGGAATAGCTCCTAAAGCTATTGAATACGCGGGATTAAAAGATAAACGAGCTATAAGCGTTCAACAAGCCTCAATTAAAGGAAATTATGTCGAAAAGTTGAAAAAATTAAAATTGCATGACATTTTCATCAGAAACATTTTTCCTTCAAAACATCCTGTTAAATTAGGAAGTAATTGGGGAAACCACTTCGAGATTACCATTCGGAACATTGATAAAATAGGCATAGAAAAGGAAGAAATTGAAGTATTATTAGCAACACTAAAAACTCGTGGATTTCCAAACTACTATGGGCTTCAAAGATTTGGAACTTTTAGGCCAAATTCACATCTTATCGGGAGATTTATTCTAGAAAATGAGTTTAAAAAAGCGTTCGATGAGTTCGTAATTACAACTTATTCTTCAGAATTACCTCAATCCTTCAAAGTAAGGGAAGATTTAAGAAAAACAGGTAATCTTGAAAAAGCATATACTGCTTTTCCAAAAAGTCTGAATTATGAAAGGATGATGATTAATTACTTAATTGATAATAAAAATGATTACGAGGGAGCGATTAATCACTTACCTAAGTATCTTATTAAGTTACTGCTTAGTTCATTTCAATCATTTTTGTTTAATAAATTAGTTTCCTTGAGATATAAGAAAGAAAATTCTTTAAATAAACCCATTAAAGGCGATATTTTTAATATTTTAGATGAAAAAAATGGAAATATTACTCAAATCAAATACATATTCAACGGATTATACGATAAGTATTTACAGGAAGCATACGATTTAAATCGAGCTAAAATAGTTTATCCATTAATAGGATATAATACAAATTTAGACGATTTTCCTATCATCAAATCTTTAGTATTAGAAATTATAAAAAATGAGGGTATATCCGAAGATATATTTAGAAATAAATTATTAGTAACATACGATTTCAAGGGTTCCTTTAGACCCATAATTACAAAACCTATAGGCTTAAAAATTCTAGAATTTTCTGAAGACGAAGTTTTTAAAAATAAGAATAAATTAAAAATCGAGTTTTCATTACAAAAAGGTTCTTATGCGACCTTACTATTGCGAGAGATTCTAAAATAAGGGCTATTCTATGTTTACATTGTATTTTTGAATCGTTTCATTTCCGAGAATATCATTAACTTTTACTGCTATAATGTAATTTCCTTGTGCGTCATAGGAATATGGAATTGAAGTTAAGTTTAATAGTCGATTTTTTGGTGTTCTGTACGAGATACAAGTCGTGGTAAAATAATTGTTTTGCCAATTAAAATCTATAGCCCAACTATCAACCCAATCGGAAAAATTTTCAATCTTAGATTTTAGTTTTTCATCAATTAAATTTGAATCTGGGATAGTGTAATCTAATAATTCAATAGACAAACTTTTTCTCTTTTTAATCATTTTAATTTCAAATTTATCCTTCTGAAAATCAATTTGATCTTGGTTGATGCTTAAAATTCTAAAGGGTTGGGGAATTTCGCTATATTTTTGATCCCATTTTATAAGATTATTACTATTCCAAATATCAAGAATTCGTTTGCGACATGTGTGTATCGCATGCTTTTCTATATCTGAACCAATCCATCTTCGCCCAAGTTTTTCTGCAACAACTAAAGTCGTACCAGTTCCACAGAAGAAATCTGCTACAATATCATCCTTATTTGAAGAGGCAAGTATTATTCGCTTTATCAATCTTTCTGGTTTTTGCGTCGAAAATGCTTGATATTCCGAAGTGTTTGCTCTAATATAAGGTATATCTGTCCAAACATCACGCGGAAAGATTCCTTGGTTTGAAATATAAACTTTTTGAGAGAGTTTCTTACCGTTATGGCTCCCTCCACGGTGATAATAAGTTCCTTTATCGTCGTTTTTTAACGCAAACTTAACGCGATCAGAAAATTCCATGTAAATATTCGGATCGTCGTTAAATGTGTAATTACTTGATTTTGTATAAAATAGAATTGAATCAAAAGAGCGAATAAAAAATCTCCTCGTTTTAGCAGAAGCTGCTGGATACGCCCAGATTATCTCATTTTTAAAATTTTCCCTACCAAAAATTTCATCCATCACTATCTTTATGTAATGCGAAACATGCCAATCTAAATGCACATAAATACTACCGTCTCCAGCAAGT
Organism: Promethearchaeia archaeon; assembly: GCA_029856235.1. GTDB lineage: Archaea > Asgardarchaeota > Lokiarchaeia > Sigyniarchaeales > SOKP01 > SOKP01. Next base: position 4,644 of record JAHQWP010000117.1, on the reverse strand, counting down.
AACTCTTTCATAAGAATTAATCTGTCATACAAAAATTTAATATAAGAATCAATTCCTCCACTCCAAGAATCTGAATATGCCTTGGTAACCGTAAACGCGTCCTTTTCTCCGATAAACATTTTAGATTCAAAATCTCCACCAGTCGCAAAGGGGGGATCTATATAGATCAAATTGATTTTTCTTGTATAATTTTGGAGCAAAGAGTTCAAAATATCTTTATTATCTCCTTGGATTAAGCAATTAGTCCATTTTTCAGATATTAACTTACTTTTATGATATTCTTCCCTTCTTATTTTTATTGTTTCGTTATGAGCTCCAAGATTGTTAATTAAAGGGTATCTGTTCAATTCTTTTATATGAAAAGGATAAATATTTTGAGACTTATTGATGTTAGACAATCTTTTTTGATCTTTACCTTTCCAAAATAGATTCGGCATTATTAATCGACTATAAGATGGCAAAAAATTTATTCTTAATTTCCTTTTCAAATTTAATTTACATAAAAATATGAAATTTGAAGGTTATTATGTCTTTTGATGAATTAGATGGATGGAGGAAAACTCACTATACTAAAGATGTGACCCCCGAATTACGTGATGAAGAGGTAATTCTGGGAGGATGGGTAAGAAATTTTAGAGATCTAGGTGGGTTGAAGTTCATAAGCTTGCAAGATAAATATGGAGAACGACAGATTACTTTAAAGAAAGGAGTCGTATCTGATGAGTTATTTGAAAAAGCAAAGTTAGGATATCAATACTGTTTAATGATTAAAGGAAAAGTAAAAGAATTTAAAACAGCACCAGGTGGAATTGAAATAATACCATCAGAGATAAAAATAATGAATAGAACCCCGGAAAAGCTTCCTATTGATATGACCGGTGAAACTATTTCAGAACTTGATCTCAGACTTAACAATAGGGCATTAGATCTAAGATCCTTGAGAAATCAAGCAATCTTTGAGATTCGTGGTGAAGTTCTAAAATCTATTAGGAATCTTCTGCTCGATCAAGATTTTAGTGAAATTACAACGCCAAAAATAATAGGTTCTGCGACAGAAGGAGGTACTGAGTTATTTCCAATTATGTATTTTGATAGAGAAGCATTTTTAGTTCAATCTGCCCAGTTATATAAGGAACAATTAAGTGGAGTATTTGAGCGAGTTTTTGAAATAGGACCTGCTTTCAGAGCGGAAAAAAGTCACACAAAGAGACATATCTGTGAGATTAACACATTGGATGTAGAAATGAGCTTTGTTGATATGTATGACGTTATGAAAACACTAGAAGAATTGGTTCATAATGTAATAACAAATATTAGAGGTAATAAGATGGCTGCTCTGAAAATTCTTGCTATGGAAAATAAAACACAGGTCCCAGAATTACCCTTTCCACGCTATAGATACGAGGAAATACTTGAATTACTTGAAAATAAATATAAGATTTCTATTGAATGGGGAGAAGATATCTCGACAGAAGCGTACAGAACATTAGGAGAAGAACTAACTGGATATTACTACATAACTCATTGGCCAATGATGATAAAACCGTTTTACATTCAACCTTCTAAAGATAATAATTACAGTGAATCGTTTGATCTCCAAATGGGGTGGCTTGAATTAACATCTGGAGGTACTCGAGTTCATAATAGAGTACAATTAGAGGAAGCAATAGAAGGTAAGGGATTGAATGCGTCATCTTTTGAATCGCATCTTATGGCATATGATTTTGGAATGCCTCCTCATGCGGGATTCGGATTAGGAATTGCTCGCTGGATAACATATATTTGTGGTTTGGATGACATTCGAGAAGCTGTGATGTATCCAAGAACGCCAGAACGATTAACGCCTTAAATTTAAATCAGATATAGAGATCTGCATAATAATGTCAAATGAATGGATTGAGTCTTATATAATCGCTGGAAAAGCAGTTATAGCCGCTAAAAAGCTAGCTGGAAAGCTTATTAAACCGGGAGCTTCCTTTTTAGAGATTGCGAATCAATGTGAAGAAGAAATAGTAAACCAAGGATGCGAATTATCATTTCCAATTAACATGTCGTTAGACGAACTTGCAGCTCATTATAGTCCTACTATTGACGATACTACTGTAATTCCTAATAAAGGCTTGTTAAAAATAGATTTAGGTTCACATCATAATGGGTACATTGCTGATTCAGCAATTACTTTTAATATTGATGGAGATCCAAAACTACAAAACTACATAGATGGTGCTCAGGAGGCGCTTGATGGAGCAATCGAAATCTTTAAACCAGGAACTAAATTGTACGAAGTAGGTGAAGTAATAGCTAATAAAATTCATAACCATGGATTAAGACCAATTAGAAATCTTGGAGGTCATGAATTAAAACAATATAACTTGCATGCAGGTCCATTTGTTCCTAATGTAAAAGATATGAGTCATAGTGAAGTTATAAAACCGGGGGATGCCTACGCTTGCGAACCGTTCTCAACTTCAGGTGAAGGGTTAGTCACTAATGGCAAACAGTCGTACATTTATCGATTTGCGAGAAGAGTTAAAAAGAACCTGCCCTACGAAGAATTAAGCTATATGAAGAAAATAGCTGATTTAACTAAAAATCTACCATTTTCGCCCCGATTATTAGAAAAACATAACATCATCCCGAAAAATAAAATTCAGAGGACAATTGAGACATTTAAACGAAAAAAAATCCTCGATCATTATCCTGTACTAATAGAGGTAACTGGAGCTCCAGTTGCACAACAAGAACATACAATCATACTTGATATGGATGGAAATCCTATTGTCACAACTCGAGAATAGCTTAAAGGAAAAAATCACAAGTATCGTTCTATGTGCTGGTGAAGGAACGCGCGCGAAAGATATAGCTGAAAGTGTTCCAAAACCGCTTATCATAGTTAAATCTTTAAAAAATCAATCAATTCTCTCCATAAATATTTCTAACTTTAAAAAACTAAACCTGGATCCAATTGTTGTAGTAACAGGACATTTAGGTAAACAAATTGCAGATTTTCTAAACTCACTTTACATAATAAATCAGAACGGTAAAGAAGATATCTTAATTCATAATTCTGGAGATATGTATAAATTAGGACCATTATATTCTTTTTTAAGCGTAACTACAAATCATCAGGTATTTAAAGATGATAAAATTTATTTAGTTTTTCCAGGAGATACTGTTTTTGATTATAACCTTTTACAAGAAATCCTAGTTAGGTTATTGGAGAATTATTCGCAAGTAGTCTCTAACTCAATTATCTTTTATAGAAAGATTAAGACCGAAATTTTAATAAAAAGATTTGAAAAGTATTACCCTAATCTTGAAAAGAATATTTCTTATTTAAAAATAGAAGAAAAGGACTCAAACGCGACTGTAGAAGAAATAGCTCAAAAGAAATTGAGTTCCATTTCGGATGAAGAAGTTATTAATCAAATTATTCCAATTTTTATATTTAACACAGCTTATGTTAAAATTATTAAAGAACTAGCAACTCCAGTCAGATTTCGTCATATACGAGAAGTAGTAAACTTAATGATTAAAAAAAAAAATAAATTTTTTGCCGTATCAGTTAATCCCGAATTAGCCTTTTATGACATTGATACACATTCAGACTTACTATTTTTAAACGAAAAAAAAAAAGGTGGACAATAGTAGCTCAGATTATCTCAGAAAACTTGTTTCAATGGAACTCAACTTCATACTCCAATGAATCGTATCTGGATCAAAGCTCTATTGAGGAAGCTTATAATTTTATTCAAAGACATGTAAAGTTTGAATGTCTCGTGTAGCATACGAAAAAACTACTAAATTCAACAAGAGATCAAGCAAAAATGTTTCAGTTTACGCTACTTTTCACGTCAATTTTAACTTAATTGCATCTCTTTACAAAATTATTGCTTCAGTGTGATAATTATTAGAAATCTCCAAAAGAAATATAAAATTGCTCTTAAATTTGATTCGCTACTAAAAGATTGTAATTATATAAAACCGTATGGAAATCAAGGCGTAAGTATTAACTCTGGTAGGAAAAAAAATTACTCCAGAACTTAAGAATCGTTTATCAATTTTGTAACAACAATCTCGCTGTTTAAATTGTAATTCTGTATCATTAACCAATGATTTAAACTATTGTCCAATAAGACATATGCATAATCATCTATTTAAATTTATTTATTAATTTTTGAAATGTACTCACTCAATTAATAAGAGAAAGTTTAATAGATTCCAATATTATCACTCAAAATGAAATTAAAATAAGGAATAACATTTTTAAAAGAAGATGTCCATAAGAATAGATATAGATCTTTTTGGAATAGGAACACTCAAGGGTGAATTATTAAGAGTTTACGCACCATTATCCACCGACGCAATCGTGAATAAACTACCTATTGTTTTACGTGGACGCTTTAGTTTTGGCTCAAAAGCTTATTGGACGCTTCCAGGAATAGAAATTTATAAAGGGCATAATCCAAAATCAGTAAAAATTGTTGAAAAAGGAGAAATTATCTATAATCCTAAAACTGATGAATTACTCATAATTTTGGAAAAAATGGAAATGCCCAATAAGATGAATAAAATAGGTAGAGTATTTGACAACCTTGAAATTATTTTAAATGCTAAGAATGGCTTGAATACCAAGATATCTAA
>JAHQWP010000116.1 GCA_029856235.1 Promethearchaeia archaeon | reverse complement strand
TAATCATTGTAAACGACCAACCTACAGACTTAGATGAGAAGGCTACGGTTGTACTCCATCACAAAATTGGAAATGTATTACCCTTAATTGTTGAAGAAATTAAAAAACTACTAAACGAATAATCATCTATTAGACATCCTCTTAGAGAACCAACAAAATTATGGTTTTTCTGTATGTATAAAGAAAGTTCAATTATTAAAGATTGGAGAAATGTTGATTTAACTTTTGGTCTGATATATCCAAATCACTACAAATTAGGAATGTCTTCTTATTCAATTAGATTACTCTACCATATTATTAACTCAAATGAAAAATATGTATGTGAACGCATTTTCCTGCCTGAATTTATAAAATATCCGGCATCTAAAGATTTTTCTTCCGTTAACCAACTTCGAAGTATTGAAAATAGAATTTTACCTAAAGATTTTGATATATTAGGATTCTCGGCTCACTACGAAAACGATTTTAAGAATATTCTTTGGATTTTAGAAAAAGCGGAAATCCCTTTAGAATCCGAAAAACGGCATGGAGATTTATCTCTTGATTTAGGTGATTACCCCCTAATAATTGGTGGTGGACCTGTTATAACATCTAATCCTTTACCGTTAAGTGACATATTTGACATATTATTTATTGGTGATGCTGAACCGAATTTAAATGAATTCTTAAGTGTTTATTTAGATTATAAATCACACAATAAAAATTTCAAAACATTTCTTGATAGGGTAAAAAATATTGAAGGATTATATATACCGGTTCTTAATAATGAAACAAAACGTGTAATTTTAAAGGATTTAGATAAGTCACCTACACCTGCGTATCAATTATTATCTAAAAATAAAACAGAGAAACAAGTTTTTGAAGAAAACTTTTTAATTGAGGTTAATAGAGGCTGTCCTTATCAATGTAAATTTTGTATATCTTCTTTTCATAATTCTCCATTTCGAAACAAGAGCTACGACGAGATAATTAAAGCAATTGAAGAAGGGTTAGAATACTCGGATTTCGAGAAAATTAGTCTTATAGGATCATGCGTTTCTTCGCACCCTAAATTCTATGAAATCTGTGAGTTTATTCTCAACACAGGTAAATCTCTTAGCATCCCATCCGTAAGAGTTGAGCATATAACATCCAAAATTATTCACCTTCTTGAAAGAAGTGGTGTGAAGTCAATAACGATCGCTCCTGAAACAGGAAATGAATCGTTAAGGTTTGATTTAGGAAAAAAAATTACAAATGATAAAATTTTAGATGTCTTGCACTTGATAAAAGAATCTAAAATAAATAATGTGAAGTTTTACTTTCTTATAGGTTTACCAAACGAAACTGATGAAGACATTGAAGATATAATAAGTTTCTTTCGAATAGTTGAAAACATTGGATTTAAGAAGAATCAACTAAAAGTTAACATAAATCCATTTATTCCAAAGCTTAATACACCTTATGAGAATCAATGTTCTTTCTATTTAAAAGAAAACATTAATAACTTCAGAATGAAATTTACAGAATTAACACAAGAGCTAAGTAAGATTTCCTCGATTAAACTTAAATTTAAATATCCAAAAAAGATCATAAATAACGCTAGATTACAAACACTATTATCCTTAGGGGATCGAAGCACAACTAAGTTATTATTAGCTTACTATCTTAATGGTGCGAACATGGGAGCGTTAAGAAGGGCTGAGAAAGAATTAGATTTCTCGATTAACGAGTACTTCAATTTAATCAATGGTGGTTATAGACCATGGAATTTTTAGCATAAATAGAAAAAAAAATTAATCAATTTTGTTAAATACTCTTTTTGGAGATTTACAAACGGGACATGTCTCTGGAGGTTCTCCTTCGTGTGTGTATCCACATACCGAACACACATACATAGGCTTAACTTCTAAATCCTTGCCATTCTCAACTAATTCTAGAGCTTTCTTGTAGAGTTCGTGATGCACTTTTTCCACATCGTTAGCGTAGTTAAATGATCTTTCTGCGTTTGAATTTCCTTCAGATTTGGCATTATCAATAAATTCAGGATACATAGTTTTGAATTCGTAAAATTCGCCTTCAATAGCTTCTTTAAGATTTTCTTTTGTGCTCTTTATTCCCCCTAAGGCGCGCAAATGATTGTGTGCATGCACAGCTTCGGCAGCAGCAGCGGCTTGGAAAAGACGTGCCACGCCAGGAAGCCCCTCTTGTTCTGCTTTCTTTGCGAAAGCTAAATATTTTCTATTAGCTTGAGATTCACCAGCAAAAGCTGATTTTAATCCATCTTCTGATTTTGTCATAATTTATTTCACTTTTTTAGGTTTAGGTAAAAATATGAAAAAAAATATTTTAAGTTGCATTTTATAAATAATAAAAAAGTCAAATCCAGAATTTTATCGTGAACCAGAAACTAGTATAATAATTATGAAATAATTTTTTTTCTTTGAGATTAATTGTTGAGGACATCTGTGATTTTCTTAACTGCTTTCTGTAAATAAAACTCCGCCATTCCAAATCTAATTTTGGTTTCAAAGATTAGAATAAGAATGTATATATCACGTATATTTTCAGAAAAAATTAACTCGTTATTTTTCGAAGTATAAAATAACTTAAGTATTGAATTATTTGAAATTTTTACTCTAAAATCAACTTCCGTTAAAAATCGTTTTAAATTGATATCATTAAAAGAAGAAAAGAGCACTTTACCTCTATTAGTTAGAAGAATAGCTCCATTGAGATCTGCTGATTTTTGGAAATCTTTTAGGAATTCTGTAATCACTCTTTCTTTTTTTAAGTCAAATTCGCTTGAAAAAGGCTCCCTAATAATATCTTCAATGAGATAGTTGAGGTGTTCGTCATAAACATATTCTAAATCCGTTTTGATTTTGTTTTTATTAGCATATTCAAGGAATTTTGAGTTAATTTTTGAGATTATTGCTTCTAAAAGCTCCAGATTTTCGATTGTACTACAAAGAAGGCTATAATATAATTGTCTCTTTTCAAATACAACTAGTTTTATTCCACCGCCCATTTCAACAGTTTTAATTTTATCTCCTATAAGTTCTTTAGTAAAAGACATTAATGCTGTGAAATAAGATGATATGAGCTGCTCCTGCTCAATTGGGTAAAGATTCGTAAGATTTAATCCATAAATACATATCCCTGATTTATTAAAGATGAAGAGATTGTGTATGTTTAATTTCTCAGTTGTTCTTTTAATCTTTGCGACTAATGTGGAATGATCGGGAATTCCCATATAATTTTGTTAAATTCAAACTATAAAAAGCTCAAACTTTTCACTCTTTTCAGATTAGCGTATGAGTTGCTTAGAATTTCAAGAATATTTCAATCAAAAAATGTAGCTTAAATTACCTAAAAAGTAAAACTTGATACTCCACTAAAACATAATTTAAACGGTATGATATTATATCCCTTCTCAAGTAGCTTCTTTTTAATTTGAAGTTCATGGCCCCTTCCAGCTAGTATTATAACTGTACCCCCCCCTCCCGCGCCGTTACATTTGAATCCTATCGCACCATTACTTTTTGATATTTTCTCTGCTTCATTTATCAAGGGGTTAACCATTAAAGGATGGAGCTTTTTTTGTGCTTCCCAGTTTCTATTCATAACTCTTCCTATCTCTATTATATCTGAGTTTATCGCATTTTTCATATCATAGGCGCATTCCTTCATGATATCAAACGAATTTAGAGTATCAACATCATCTTTCTTATAATTTTCTATAACAGCTTTATGCATTTGACTTGAACTTCTTGAATTTAGATACACTAAGATAAATTGACTCTCTAATTCGAAAATTCTTTTCTCTTGAATAGTAATTTCAGTCATTTTTACATTAGGGTAATTAATTTCCATAAAATTAATTCCACCAAACGATGCTGCGTACTGATCTTGTACACCACTTTCTAACCCTAGCTCCTCAGTTTCAAGCTTATGGGCTAATACAGCGATTTCTTTTGGGTTTAATTGTGATCCGTTATAAGTTGCTAACGCAGATATCATTGAGACTGCTATGCTCGCACTCGTTCCTGTTCCGCAACCAGGAGGTGCATCTGCTCTCACATAAATATCCAAACCACCTTCAATCTCTAATCTTTTAACTGCTGCTTTTAATAAGTCTAACTTACCATTATATTCAATTTCTTTAAAATTAAAGATTTCTACAGATTTTCCTAGATTTTCAGCAATAATCCGGATTTTATTCTTTCCGTTTTCAATAATTCTTACATAACTATAGAGATCAA
>JAHQWP010000115.1 GCA_029856235.1 Promethearchaeia archaeon | reverse complement strand
GAACACATACCTAGAATCACGCCTAGAATCTGCGGAATTTGTCCAATCCCTCATCATTTAACTCCTACTAAGGCTGTTGAAGATGCTTGGGGGGTTACTATCCCAGAACCTGCTCGAAAACTACGAATTTTGCTACAGAATGCGAAACAATATTCCAGCCACGCATTACATTTTTACGCATTAGCGGCACCAGATTTCCTACTTGGCCCTTTTGCAGATCCTGCGTTACGGAATGTTGTCCACGTAATTAGTAAAATGCCTGATGTTGGAGCAATGGCTTTGAAGATGATGGACTTCGGTCAGAAACTTTGCGCGGATATTGGAGGAAAATCAGTTCATCCTATCTCTGCGATTGTTGGTGGCATGAAAAAGCCTATGAGCGAAGTCTCTCGGGATAAATTCTTAGCACAGATCAACGAACAAGTCGAATTTACGAAGAAAACAGTCGAAATCGGATTAAAAGTGGTCGAAGATTATTGGGATGTCGTTGCGAACGTAGGCGTTGTTCCTACTTATTACTTGGGCATGACCAATAAAGGAGTCCACGACATCTACGAAGGTGATATTCGAATTGTCACACCTGAAGGCGAAAAAATTGATTATGATGTTCATAACTATTTGGACGCTCTTGGTGAACATATTCCAGAACACTCTTACGCAACTCATATGTATTATAAGCCTGCAGGCTATCCTGAGGGCATCTATCGTGCTAATACTTTGGCAATGATAAATTGTGCTGATAAAATGGCAACTCCTTTAGCTGATGAGGCACTACAAGCTATGAGGGCTAAAGTTGGACCAATCTCCCATCACACATTTGCGTATCATTGGGCTCGATTAATTGAATTGGTTGAGTCTGTCGAAGTGATTGCAACTCTCTTACAGGATCCTGATGTAGTAAATCCTGATTGTAAGACTTTAGATGTACAACCAAGAGAAGGAAACGGTATAGGAGTAACTGAAGCTCCAAGAGGCTTATTGTTATATAACATATGGTCTGATGCTGAAGGAATATGTAAGAAGGCAAATCTCTTAGTAGCGACGAATCACAACATTGCTGGTATTGAAAAGACGTTAATGCATGTCGCCAAACAAGTGTTTGAAGATAAGGCATTAGAAGGATTAAAATTACCAGACCCTTGGATTGATTAAAAAAAAAGAGGAAACCGTGATAAAAAAATGAGCGAAGAAGTACCGGAAGGTGTAGTAAACCTTTTAGAAATGATTGTGCGTTGCTTCGATTGTTGACTATCGTGCGCAGCTCACATAACCGTTGTTAAAGAAAACGGTGAAGAGGTTTACTCTCGCAAGTTGAACGTTGGCTTAGGATGAATATCCAATAAAAACAATAGATTGGATATAACGCCCCCTGCCCGGGGTAAAAGCCAATAAATATATAAAATAAATGGAAATAAAAAATTGGAAAGATGTGAAAAGAATGGCAGTAGATTTTGAATTTCGAAAACAAGTAATGGATTATCATATCGGGTCTGATTTAATTAAGTATTGCTTTCAATGTAGTCGCTGTTCGGACAATTGTCCAGTTACTAAGGTAACGACAGATTTCTATACGACTACAGGATACAATCCAAGGAGTAATATACTAAACGCCTTATTAGGATACAAAGATGCGATATTTGACGCTGACGATCTAACAATTTGGGGTTGTACAGTGTGCGATACATGCGATGAGGTTTGTCCACAGAATATCGAATTAACTGAGATCTTTACATTTTTAAAGAATCAGAGCATTGCGAATGGAAAGGGACCAGATTTTATTTTTTCGCAAGCGAGAGCAATTTTTGACAGTGCAAAGGCGATTCCTACACCTAAAACGGGGAAAGATCCTATAGCACGCAGACGAGAACAATTAGGGATACCCCCTGTTATGGAGCCAGATATTGCTGAATTCCAAACTTTATTGAAAAATCTAGGAGTAGATAAAAAGCTAAAATAGGAGAGATGATAAAAAATGACAGAATATAAAATGTTTGAAGGTTGTACTATTGGAAACCGTATTCCTTTCCTTGAAGCGTCAGCCAGAAAGGTTTTTGATAAAGTTGGAATTGAAACCTCACAAGCGAGTTTTTCTTGTTGTCCTGACCCTACGGGCATGAAATCGTTTGATAACGACGCTTGGTTAGCAATTGGAGCACGGAATTTATGTATAGCGGAAGCTGAAGGAAAAGACATAATTTCTTTGTGCAATGGTTGCACCAACACGCTTAGAGGGGTTCAACACCAATTAAAACACGATTCATGGAAGATGGATAAGGTTAACAAAGAGCTCGCTAAGATCGGGAAAGAATACAAAGGCGCAATAGATATTAAGCATTTCGTTGATGTGCTCAGCGACAATTTGGACAAGATAAAAGGCGCAATCACTAAACCGCTTGACGGTCTAAAAGTTGCCGTCCATCCTGGATGTCATTACATGCGACCTGCTGAATGGATGGAATCTGACGATCCTATGAGACCAACTACGCTAAAGAAACTCGTAGAAGCAAGTGGAGCAACTGTGGTCGATTATGGAGAGGAAATTTTATGTTGCGGGAGCGCCGTGACTAATGCCTACGAGGAACACGGATTTGCTAACCTAAAAATCAAAATGGACGCAATCAAAAAATCGGGCGCAGATGTAATCGCCGTCAATTGCCCAGCGTGTTATCAACAATTTGACACGAGACAGCGAGATTTAGGTAAGGCATACGAAACTGAATACGATACCCCCGTGATGTATATCACCGAGCTTTACGCTTTGGCGATGGGCTTCACTCCAGACGATATCGGTTTGAAATTTCACAGAGTTCGATTGAAATCCACGTTAGAAAAACTTGGTTTATAATTAACCAAATTTATAACTTTATTTTTTATTTTTTTACTATTTTTTTTCTCTTAAATAAAACTTCATTTTAAGAATCATCTAACTTATTCACCTTCAAACCTCCAAATTAATGGAGATTATATTTTAAAGTCAAATTAATTAAATATATGCTATGATTTTACTGTTTAAAATGATATAGCGATTTGACGGAGTTGAACTATTATTACAAAAGTGTTAAATGGGTTAGATATTGAAGAATTAAACGGGAATTTAGAAGAGTTGAAGGAGAATCCATCAAGATGTCAGATAGCTCAAAAACTTACAGCTGAATGGGTTGGTGGTTATCAAGTACGAATTTCCTCTGGCGACAGAGAGCTTTACATAGGAGGTGAGGGTGGTTTCTCAGCTATGGCAGTTACCCAAGCGAGTTTATTAGCGTGTGAAATTGGTGTTATCACTCATTATGCCACATTACGAGGAATTGAGCTTGAGAAGTTAACAATTGAAGGACTTGGGGAATTTGATATTGCCCGACTTATGAATGTTGCTGATAATCTGGGTTCAGGGTTTCAAAAGATCAATCTCAAAATTAAGATAAAGGCAAAAAACGCATCGCCAGAACAATTAAAGGATTTAGTAGCTTTTTGTGAGAAAGTTTCTCCCGTCGGAGACACATTGACAAGACCAATCCCCATTGCTCTAGAATTTGAAGTAGAATAATATTTATCACAGAGCTTTATGTTTTGGAGTTGGAGCTCACTCCAGACGATTTCGGTTTAAAAAATCACAGAACTCGATTGAAATCCATGTTAGAAAAATTTCAAATGAATTAAATAAAAAATGGAAATAGATTTAAATTCTTAAGATGAATTTTTTAAATTACTTCTATTTATTAAAAAATTCGAGTTATTAACATGAAATCCATTGTAAGAAAAACTGCGATTTTTGGAGTAATAATTTTACTCTTTTTTACAAGCTCTTTTTTAAATTTGAATCTTGTCAAAGCAGAAAATCAAAAAGAAATACATAATGAGATACTATCAGCATTCTCACTAAATGAGCAAAAAATCCGTCCTGGTGCTGTTATTCGTTCTGATGAAAAAAGCTATTTAATTATGGCCATGGGACAAACAGATCAAGAAAGGTTAGACGGTGTATTTTTCCCACCTTATACCCTCGAGATTTGGATAGATGGGCAATCTGTAGTTATTGATAAATTTATATACCACGATAAAGAAAATAAAATTGGAAGTGAACCTGCTACTTGGTGGATATTTTACCATATTTTTGAAGCTTATACCTTTGAAACAAATACTTGGCATTCTCTTAAATATAGATATTGTTATTATGATTTACATCCTCGAAGGCTTCAGGAGGCTATAGTTGAAAACGTAGGGTTTAGCGTTGATCAAGAAACACCTCAACCGTTGCCACAATTTATTGAAACTGATTATACTGAATTAAACAAAATTTCACGAATTTCACGTTTTCGCTCAGGTATAGGTCACGATTATTCTGATTCATTTGAATCTTGTAGAAGTATGAAACATTATTACGAACCTTATGAAGAGTATCGAACTAATTATGAAATTAAAACATTTTCTCCTGTAAATGGAATTGTTCATTCCATCGAAAACGAGCAACATGGATCCAGTGAAGGTTTAACAAATAAACAAATTAGGATAAGATCTGAATTACATTCCGATATTATCATCGTATTATTCCATGTTGATCTCATATCAAGTGATATATCTGTAGGAACATATGTAAATGCTGGAGAATTGTTAGGACACGCTCGCGTATATTATCCGGACGTTCCGGATTCTGGATCTACTTTCGATATTGCAGTTTGGCAAGAAATAAGTCTAGGAGTGCGATATATTTCATATTTTGATATTGTTTCGGAGGATCTCTTCCAATCATATATAGATAGAGGAGTGTTGTTTCGTAGCGATTTAATCATAACTAAAGAAGAGCGCGATGACTATCCACTTGTATGCGATGAAAATGGGATTTTTTCGAATCAGGATCCTATTATTAATTGGGTAGATTTAAGCCAACCTTAATTTTTTTTCCTATTATTTTTTTTTTATGTTGTTTGTTTTTCAGAACTATTTTCTTTTTGCAGAATGTTTAAACGAGTAAGATAATAAAACCGATAATAGAAAAAAAAAGTTTTTTAGTTTTTATTAGTTCTTGTATTTGGTTATTTACGGTTTAGTTTATTTTCCTCTCTCTCGAACATAAAAAAAAACATTTACAACAATTAAAATCACTATGATTACTATTACATAATCAAACAATCCAGTAATTGCTACCATCCCCCAAATGTCTATACATAATAAGACAATAAGCCAGAGAATTCCTAGTTCCCATACTATTCTTACATGCTCCCATTCCTTTCTTAACAGCCCTACTACTGAAAATACTCCGAGAACTAATATACTTCCACCTAATTGTCGCCAAGTAATAGGACAATAAAAGGACGAGTTCATGAAGTCAGCGTATATTTCTGGAATTACTAAAAATAACACCGTAAAAATAAAGGCAACAATTGCATTAATCATATAGATTATTTTTCCTCCTTTTGAAAGCTCAGCCATAATTTTCATTCCTTCTTTTTAAAATCTATTGGAATACATTTTTAAGAGTTGATAAAATAGATTAAGAACTGTTAATTTAAAAGTTTTGACAAAAATGTAAAATAGATTTATGTTTAATTTTAAAGGATTCTATAGCAAAATTTATTTTTTTATTTTTTTATCGAAATAAATCTTTAATAGACTGAATTACTCGTTTTATCCAACTTTTTAACTTCATAATTAAAGATGTTTCAAAATTGATTCTGATCTTGATGTAAGAAATATTGACATTATTAAACCGACTACAATTCCTAAAACTAAATCCAATAAAAATTATAGAATGTTTTCTAAATAAGAATTACGATTCTACTTTTTTATATATATTTCCTTTCTTTAGCAAATTGTTTACATACTGACCATGAGTTGTTTTTTATCAAAGTCCTCTGGATCCCCTCCTTCTTCTAGGAAATCCACGTAATTCTTTAAAGCTTTTAAGGTTAGCTCACCAACTTTCTCATAACCTTTTATTGCTTTCTCGTTATCCGAATCAACCCATAGTGTTGTCTCAACGACATCTCCTTTAGGCTCTAAAATATACCCAATAGAATTCATGATGTTATCCTTCAAATGCCAAGTTGCGCTTTCATTTTCAACCTGTTCCCAGTCTACAATTAAAATATCTCCTACAGAAGATTTTAAAAGAAATTTTTGTCCTTCTTCTTTTTCAGTTATTTCATCAACACCAATATTCCATTTTGTAATAATTTCAGCGTCAATAAGAATATCGTAAATTCTTTTTGGACTTGACTTAATTTCAATTTTTTTTTCCATTCTCATTTTAAAATTACCTCTAATTGGTTTTGGATAAAAATGATGATGACATTATTTATATACATTTGTGTCGAAACCTGAAATGTAAAATTAGATTTCCAAATTTAGAAAACAGCTTAGAGAGAAGTATTAGATCAAAAATCCTTTAAGGACTAAAATAGCACCAATATCGATAATAATCAGCGCTATAACTTCCATCACGATCAGTAAGAGCAATCCCCCTAATAGATTGATAAAGAGTCCCAATATAAAAACAATCACTCCCGACGAGAACCACTTTATTCTATTTTTAGTTTCGCCTTCTAATTTTTTGGTAATTACAATATATTTATAAACGGCCAATATAGCTAATAGTATCCGAATGGCGTTCACAAAAAGTAGTAAACCGGGAGGAGTATGGGTATCAACGATACCAAGAGCGTAATCATCCATATCTAAATACGGAGGAAATATAAAATAACCAATACTCATGATAAAGAATAAAAGTAGCATAGTTCCAAGATACTTAACGCCCATAACGGTCTTGGAATATTTTTCTAACGCGAACAGAGTCATAATGAGGGAAATTGAGTTGAGATTAAAAAAGACATGGGCTGTTATCATAAGTGGAATAATAATATCGGAATTATTTAAAATTAAATGGTAAACAGTATAGATTATAAAGCCCAAAGATGAGGATGTAAAGTATAAGGCAAACCATCTGTTCAATATGTCGCTTTTGTTTAAAGATAGAACTCTTAATCCGATAATTAGTGCGATAACGGCTGTGATTATTGTCGTGATAATTTTTAGTAAATTTAAAGGATCCAAATTTCTTTAACCTTATAATTCAATTATTTTTTTCTAGTTATTTGGTGCATATAATATATAACTACCTTTTCTATTACCATCTAATTGTTAATAATTGATGTTATTGTTCTTAATAATTTTTATTGTGAAGCAAAAAAAGTATAAACATGTTGACCACACTGAAGTTATAAGAAAAATATTAAAAATTGAAGCACCATTTAATCTCACTATGGAATATTCAAAACAACATGCAGCCGTCTGTGGCCTATATTGTCCCGCTTGTTCGGTTTTTATTGGAACCCAAGAAGATCCTCAACGACTTGAGTTTATCGCTAAACAATCTAATAGTATTCCTGAAGAAATTAAATGTTATGGATGTCGTTCTGAGAAGAGATTTATTTTTTGCGAACAAGATTGTAAAATGTTTCCCTGCGCTCAAGAAAAGGGAATTGATTTTTGTGGGGAGTGCGAAGAATATCCTTGTAATGATATAAAGGAATTTCAGGCTAAAATGCCTCACCGATTAGAATTATGGGAAGCTCAAGAACGAATTAAGAAAGTAGGATATGAGGAATGGTTAGAAGAGATGGAAAAGCATTATTCTTGCCCCGAGTGCGATACAATTAACTCAACTTACGATCCGAGATGCCGATCGTGTGGTCATGTACCGTGCAATCAGTATAACGCAATTCATGGAAAGGAGATACTGGATTTCTTTTCAAAACCAAACTCTAAGTAACCAACATTTAGAGGTTTAGATCGCAAAAATTAAAAATAGTGGTGTGATTATTAATTTGCATTTTATTTCTTTAAGTGAAGAAATATAAATAGGTATAATATATATATAAATCATCTTAATGAGATATATTAGGAGTAGATGGTAAATGATATCGTTCGAAGCCGAAAGAAATCCCCCTTGGTTTTTCCCGTATATAGAGAATTATTCCCACATTATGTTAGATATGAAATTTAGGACTGAAGATGCTTCAGTTGAGATGTTTAACTTCTCGTTAGATTTAGAGATCCAGGGTTTTGAAGGGGTCATATTTTATATATACAAACCGTCGTTAAATACTATAGAATTCGATGTTCTCGATCATCGTACCGAGCTTATCCACACTTTGAAGAATTTGTATATCAACGTGAAAGATTATTCGTCTTCAGACTCGTTAGATTTTATTATTATGCCTTTTGGTTATTTCAAGGAAGACCACAAGTTTATCCCAGTGCTTCATAGTGGTAAGATTGAGTCTAATTATCGAGCTTTTACGTGGACTCCTTCGCTATTATTTAAAAACATTAAATCAGTAATTAAAATATCAAATAAATACGACGAAATCGTTCCAAGGGAATATTTTGATCGATATTATTATCAATTTGACAGCTCTTTTAAAGGGAATAAAACAGAATTTTTGTTTAGTCTTATAAATATTCTTGTTCGCCTCGAAGATATACCCAACATAGAACCTGTGGTATCTAAGGTTAAATTCTTAATTTCAAAAACCAACGAAATGTTATTCGAGCTGTGCCAAAGATCAATCCCATTAGAGATGATAGATCTTTTGAAAGAAATCGAGCGGTTGAAATTTAACATTGGTAATTTATCGAAGGAAGAGATTTTTAATTGGTTGGAGGATTTATTGAACCAGTACAGCGAAAAGATTTAAATGATGCTCTTTTTAATAAAATCTTTCTAGCTGTGTTGTTCATTAAAAAATAGAAGGAAAAACACTATTATTCTTTCTTGATTTTTTTAATTATAACTAGTACTAACGCTACTAAGAAGAAAATTGCCCCGACTATCAAGAACCCAAATTTAATAGTTGCTGATATCGAAGCGATTAACGGAACGAACGATGCAAAATCAGGTGTCTCGTTAAGCATGATTAATAAATTAATATTTTCAATTAAGTCAAAAATTCCTGCTACTATGGGTGTTAAGCTCATATATAGTCCGATGGTTGCGATCCTATCTTCTAGCCTTCTCGAAAAGTACACTATCAAAGCAAAAAGAGGTATAACATAGCCAAGAATGTAAAGAAAATCCCAATATACTCCTGCAGCTTGCAACGCCATTCCTTGAGGGCCCCATGTGAAGAAAATCGTTAAAATTTGATCTTTAGTCCACGCAAATTCGAAGTCCAAGATACCATATATATAAACAGCTGTTGACATAGGTTCAAAAATCAAGATATTGATTGTTAGAAGAATTATAACACCTATTGCCGCACCTATTAGTAGGATTAAATCACTGGGAGATTTTTTTAGTTTATCTAAAATCATACATTTACACTTAAAATTATGATACTATGTTAAGATAAATTATTACGCTAAATTATATAAAGGATTCGAGTAAAATAAATAGAGATTAATGATCACGAACCAACCATAATCATTAATTTTTTTTAGGCTAGAATATTTAAGAGTATAGTTAAAATCGCTTTGCTAAAAAATTATGTGTCTCGCAATACCTGGTAAAATAGTTAAAATTGACGGAAATTCCGCACTTGTTGATTTCGATGGAATACAGCAAGACGTCATCATAGCTTTAGTGTTAAACCCTGAAGTTGGAAAATACGTTATTGTTCACGCTGGCTATGCTATTGAGCAAATGGACGAGAAAGACGCATTAGAAGCGATTGAGCAATGGAAAGAAATCTCAGACGATCAAAGCCTTGATTTGTCTGATATGTTATAAGTAATATATCTAAAAAAAATAGACTATTTCTTCTTTCGGTCAGTAGTTGATAGTACTAAATACTGCGCGTTAAAGAATATAGCAACAGCTATAAAAAGCAATATAACGACATCAAGAACTATGCTCGCATTACCGAACATTTCAAAGACAAACGCAGAAATCAGGCATAACATCCCTAAGACCAGTAAATTTTCTTTTTTCTTCACCATCTTGATCTCATCCCTCCTTTTAGTAATTTTCATAATTTTTGGATTGCTCCAATCCTCATAACAAAATTAGCTTATAAATTGCTTAGATATATAGTCTATATATATTGTGTTTTTGATACTAAACGAGAAAACTCGGGAGGTTTAGAATATCTCTATTAAGCTATAAATCAAATAGTTCTAATTTGAGTTTCTTTAATTTGCTATATAGACTTTTAACGGAGTTAATAGCTTTTGAATTGGGGTTAAAATCTATTGGAGAAATACCTTCAAGATCAGCTTTCCCAATTTCAAGATCGTAAGGAACAGAATGATACAATGGGACATTCCATGCTTTTATTCTTTCATTGATGATATCTATTTGCGAATCATCTATTACTTTATTAGCGATGAGATAGATATTTATAACTCCTAATTTTTTCGATAATTCTATTATTTTTAAGGAGAGATCTAAGGATTTCTGGGACGGTTCCGCAACTACAAGCATAATATCGATGCCTTTAGCAGTTCCGCGTCCTAAATGCTCTAATCCCGCTTCGAAATCGACCACTATTACTTCGTCTCGTTTTACAAATAAGTTATACAACAGAGTTCTAATTAAAGCGTTTTCCGGACATAAACAACCAGAAGCAGGTTCTTCAATACCACCTAAAACTAAAAGTTGTAGATCATCTGGGCCTGTGATTTTAAACCGATCCGGAATATCAGAGACTTCTGGATTAATGTTATAAACTCCAGTTCCAGCTCCTTTGACTACTGTGCGCTCCTCAATCATTTCTTTCATTTCTGATATCGGAACGATTTTTGATTTCACTTCATCTTCAATTCCCAGCGTATAACTTAAATTCATCGCCGAATCGTTATCGATGGCTAACACTTTAAAACCATCCTTAGCAAATAACCGGGCTAAAGTCCCGGCAACTAAGGTTTTACCTACCCCGCCCTTACCAGACACTGCGATTTTTATAATTTTTCCCCTTTAATTACAATTCTTTAATATAAATTATTATGTTAAGGGTATAAAATCTTGAGATTTATTTCTGTAAACGCCTATAAATAAATAATTATCATTAATAAGAAATTTACTGAATTATTAATATTCTATTACTCTATAAGGCATTTTAACAATTTGAATAGTATTAGCAGGTTTTACTCATAAATTGCATTCTTTTGGATATTTTCATCATTTCCCTAAAAATTTTAGAGTTTTCTTCTGGATCTTTACACGCGACCAATTTATCGTTTAAAATCTTGATTTTTAAGATTGATTCGGTGAATTGTTTAGGAGGATTTATTTGATAATGATACACTAACTTTCCGTTGTCTTTGCTCTCAATATAAACCCATTTATTATCTTTTTGAGACCAATTCCATCTGTTAACAGTTAGTTCCCTTACCATGTTATTCAATCGTTGAAAGATAGTTTATATTAGATAGAAAACATGTAAATTTTAGCTTATACCTTATCCTTAATTATTGTTTTATTCGAATATAATTTTTTAGGTAAAAAAAGCTATTAACGGAATAATAAAAAAACTATTGGATATTTAACTTACAGATCATTTCTACAGCAGCTTCTCGAACGTCAGGATCTCCATCTTCTTGAAGAATTTTCAATATCTCAGCAGATTCCTGAGTTTCAAAATTACGTAAAGCTTTTATTAGGTAAAGTTTAACAATCCAATCCTCATCTTTTACAAGTTCTTTTAATTTATCAAATATTTTAGGACCTCTAATTGCGCTTAGGATTTTTATGGCATAGGTTCTAGAATCTCTATTAACGCTCTTTAAATCTTCTATAAGTTGATCCACGATTAACATCTTATAATCATTAGAGATCATTTTGTACATCTTAAAAAATAATGTGGGGGGATAGTTCTCAAAAACAGTTTGCTTAGGAATAGATACAAGTTCAACGCGATCCTCTATAGTGTCTTCTAGAACTTTTAATTCTACAATTAAATCGCTTAGTTGTTTATTAGCAGTTTCGATCTTCTGCAACTTAAGATTTAAGGTATTTAACTCTTCGTCTTTTTCTAAAGCTTTCTGTCGAAGATCGTCTAATTTTTGGTCTTCAAATTTAGCTTTTTCCTCCAATTTATTTTCCCTATCTTGATTCCGTTGTTTTAAGTTTTCGATAATGGTCATGTTAGTATTTATTATGTTTTTCAATTCGTTGTTTTCTACTTCTAAATCGAATAATTTTTGATTAGTTTCTTCGTAGCCTGTGCTCTTTTCAACTTCTTTAAACTGCTCTTCTTGAAGTCGTACTGTTTCTTCTAATTTTAGTTGAAGGTAATTGACTTTTTCGTGATATTGATCGTTGTCAAATGTCAGCTGATCTAGAATTTTATTTACTTCGTTTAATTCATGAAAATACTGGTTTTTTATATCTTCACTCTCTTGCTCTCTCCTTTTTAAATCTTCGATTTCACGCCTTGAAGATTCGATTTGTACGCGATTAATGCCATTTTCTTCCGTTAATTTAATTATTAACTTTTTTGCATCTATAAGTTCAGGACTTTCTTCTCTAACATTATACGATATGTCGTCTTTTCCGTTCTGCAAGTCCTTAATTGCCTTATTTAAGTCTTCGACTTGTTTTCTATATCCTTCGTTTTCCTCAGTTAATTGCACAATTTCTTTGTTAGCATAAATCAATTCTTCGTTATCGTCTTCAAACTTTTGTGTATTATCCAGTTCTGAAGAAATGTCGGTGATAGTTTGTTGTAGAATCTCAATATCTTTGTCCTTCTTTATTATATCTTGGCGCTGTTCCGTTACTAAGTCTTTTAACACGGAAATATCTTCGGGAACGTTATTATTCGGAGTTTTTGATTTTTGGTTTTCGATAATTTTCCTCTGTTCGCTTACAGTAAAATTAAGACGCTGTACTTCCTCTTTCAAATGCTTAATCACGATTTCTAAATCGGAGTGCGCTTGGTTCGCAGAGTCAACCGAGTCTATTAAATCTTTTATATCTTTACTCATTTTAAACGCAACCTAATGTTCTAATATGAATTATTAATAAAGCCATTTTCTAATAAATCTTTTGATCGTAAGCTTTAAAAAACATTCAAGATTTGTATTTCAAATAATAGATAATGGTTTTTTAATCTTTAAATAAAATTACATAAACGATTAAAAGTGGGGATTGGTAATTATAGAGGACGAAAGTGTATATAATGAAAATAAAATTAGAGAAGACGAAGAAGATGAGGATGATTGGGAAGAGGATGACGAAAATGACGAAGATTATGACGACGACGAAGATTATGACGACTATAACGATGGTGAATGGGACGAAGAAGATGATTAACTTACCTTTTGATCGTAACCTTTAAAAAACATTAGTGCTTTTTATTTCAAATAATATCTAATAGATTAAAAAAAACCAAAAAAAATAATTGAAATTACATAGATAATCAAATCAGGGGTTGGTTATTATGGAGGATAAGAATTTATTTAATAAATTTAAATATAGAGAAGATTTAGATTTAGAATATGAATACGACGATGATGATGACTGGGATGATAAATACGACGATTATGACGATGATAACAAATTCGATGACTATAATGATGGCGAATGGGATGAAGACTCTTATTAACTCAAATCTTTAACTTTTCTAACTTAAAAAAAAAAGAAAAATAAATTATTAAAAATCGATAAAAAAGAAGTTGGTCAGAGCTATTAAATAATTTCAACTTTTTTTATTTTATCTCCTTTTCTTATAGCATCTACTACAACTTGATCTGCGGGACCTGTAACTTCTCCAAAGATTGTGTGCTTATTATTCAAGTGTGGAGTGGGTACGTGAGTTATAAAAAACTGCGAACCATTCGTACCGGGTCCAGCATTAGCCATAGCTAAAATTCCGGATTTATTGAAGACTTTTCCAGATTGAAATTCGTCTGCGTAAGGATAAGACACATCTCGTCCTTGAAATGGAAATGAGTTTACACCAACTGCTGTAGGACCTCCCATACCGTTACCAAGAGGGTCACCTCCTTGGATCATGAAATTATCTATTACTCGATGGAAAACGATCCCGTCGTAAAACCCTTTTTTTGCTAAAAATAAAAAGCTCGAAACCGTTAAAGGCGCTTCGTTATCGAATAACTTAAGGTTAATGTCTCCTTTTGTTGTAATAATTTTTATGTTTGTCATAATTCTTGTCTAACGTGTTATTATAAAAAAGTATTTTTACATTTTTCAGATTCGATTTGATTGGTTACTCATGAGTTTTCCATATATGTAAATCCTTTTTTTGTTCACAATTCAACCCTTTTAAAAAAATATAAAAACTTTTAAACTTATAGTAATAAAACTCTGTTAAGAATATTCTTAAAATCAACTAGTATTAGTTCAAAAATGGTTACTAATAACGATATATCTTTCTTTTTTAATCCGAAAAGCATTGCAGTCATTGGAGCGAGTGGTACCCCCGGTAAGGTAGGATATAATGTCTTAAAAAACATTATTGACTCAAAATATTCTGGTAATTTATACCCTATAAACCCTAAAACGAAAGAAATTCTCGAGAATAAAGCGTATAAGAGCGTTCTAGATGTTCCTGAAGAGATCGATATAGCGATATTCGTTATTCCAGGAAAATTTGTAAATAAAACTGCTGAAGAGTGTGGAAAAAAGGGGATTAAAGGATTGGTCATTATTACTGCTGGTTTTAAAGAAATCGGTGGTGAGGGGATTACACGAGAACTGGAATTAATTAAGGTCGCAAAAAAGTATGGAATGAGGGTCATTGGACCAAATTGTTTAGGATTTATTGGGATTAATTATAACGGCTCATTCGCTGCTAACACGCCTAAAAAGGGTGAGATTGCGATGATATCTCAATCTGGAGCTATGCTTACTGGAATGATGGATTATTCTATGGATCAAGCTTTTGGTTTTTCGTGTAACATAAGTTTAGGTAATAAAGCCGACATCGACGAAGTTGATTTTATTGAATATCTTGCAGACGATCCAAATACTAAAGTTATTTTAAGCTACTTAGAGAGCGTTGAGGATGGTAAAAAGTTTTTAGAAGTAGTCTCAAGAGTAGCGCGAAAAAAACCAATAATTATATTAAAATCAGGCGTTAGTGCGGCTGGTGCTAGAGCAGCTTCGAGTCACACTGGTGCTTTAGCTGGTTTGGATATAGCGTATGAGTTAGCTTTCGATAAATGTGGAGTTTTAAGAGCAAATACGATCGCAGATCTCTTCGACTACGGAGAAATCTTCTTATTCCAACCGATTCCCCAAAAAAATTCTTTTGCAATAGTCACTAACGCTGGTGGCCCGGGTATAATAGCTACAGATGCGTTTGAACGAGAAGGATTAAAGTTTGCTCAATTTTCTGAGCCTATATTACACATATTGCGTGAAAAATTGCCAGCGGAAGCAGCTATCTTTAACCCAATTGACATCATAGGTGATGCTTCTCCTGATAGATACGAATTCACCATTAAAACTATATTTGGCTTAAACAATGAAGATCAACATGTATCTATTAACGAGGATGATATCACAACATATGGTGCTCTTATAATAATGAGCCCACAGGCTCAAACACACCCAAATGATGTTGCTAAGCTAATTCACCGGATATCTTCTAAATATTTATCAGATAAACCAATTGTTATGGCGCTTGTAGGTGGTATTTCAATGAGAGCAGCTACGAAATATTTAAAACAGAACCACATTCCCTGTTATAGATTCCCTGAAAGAGCTGCTCAATCTCTTAAAGCGATGGTTAAGTATAGTGATTTTTTAAATATGGAACCACTAGCCAATATAGAAATTCCTAAATTCAAAGTGAAAAATGAAAGACTTCGAGAAATATTTGAAAACGCTCGAAAGGAAGGAAGAACCGTTTTGTTGAGCCATGAAACGAGCGAAATTTTCGATAAATATGGCATTTTATCTCCTAAATCGCGATTAGCAAGAACACCTACCGAGGCAGCGAAATTACAGAATGAAATAGGTAAGTCCGTTTTAAAGATCGTTAGTCCTCAAATAATCCATAAAACAGATGTGGGAGGAATCTTTTTAAACATAGAATCAGAAAAAGATGCGTTTGAAGCGTATGTACAAATTCTTGATAACGCTAAAAAATTTGGTCCTCAAAACGCTCGCATATATGGAGTAGAAGTACAGGAAATGATTGATTTTAAGAAAAAAACAAAAGTAAATGAAATCATTATCGGAATGTCAAAAGATCCTCAGTTTGGGCCTTTAATAATGTTTGGAACGGGCGGTATTTACGCAAATTTTATGAAAGATGTATCTTTTGCGTTATCGTACAAATTTTCAAGAGATAGTGCGAAGAAATTAATCCAAAATACGAAAATATTTAGTCTTTTACAAGGAGTAAGAGGTGAACCTTCGTCAGATATTGATGCAATTATAGATGTCCTTTTAAGACTTTCTCAATTAGTAAATGATTTTCCAGAGATTGTCGAATTAGATATTAATCCTCTTCTCTCGTTTGTAAAGGGATATAGTGCAGTAGATATAAAGATTACAATATCACGATAAAAATTATATTAAAATAAAGAAAAAAAAAGTAAAAAAAAGTGAGTGAAATGGTAAAATCGTTTTATTTATGTTCATTGAAAGAGAGATCTGGTAAAAGTTTTCTCTCGATTGGGTTTATTCAAAAATTAAAAAAAGAAGGTAAGAAGTTTGCTTACTTTAAACCAATTGGATGCCCTAAAGGCGCGTTTAGTTTAAAATCTGATAAGGACATAGATTTTATTTTAAGAACTGTATATCAAAATAAAGATCCTTACGAATTAGTCTGTCCGATATCTATTCCAGATTCGTATTATATTGATTTAATAGATGCTGATAAGAAGGTAGAATATTTAGATAAGATTAAGGCAACTTACGAAGAAATTACTAAAGGTGTTGATTATGTGTTAATCGAAGGAGCACCTTCAATAAAAAAGTTCGTAAGGGTTGGTATCGATGATGTGAGCATAGCAAAATCGTTAGGAATTAAAGACTTGATATATGTATGCTCTGAATCCTCTGATATGTGCATTGATAACGTATTTTTTGCTAAAAACTATTTTGAATTCCGTGAAATTAATTTGTCCGCAATAATTTTTAATAACATTGATTTCGAATACATCCCAAGAATTAAAGAGCTTCAGAAAGAGCATATTGATAAATATAACATACCCGTATTAGGGATTATTGAAAAAAGCATTCAACTATTTTCACCTCGAGTAATGGAAGTTTTAGAAGCTATAGGGGGAGAATTAATTAACGAAGCGGCTACAACCGGCTTAAATAATACTGTTGAAACGATTATCATAGGGGCGATGAATGCTCAAGCGGCGTTGAAATATTTAAGACAAGTTAAAAAAGCCGCTGTAATTACCGGAGGAGATAGAGCTGATCTCGCCTTAGCAGCCTTGAATGAGGATGTATCGGTTCTTATTTTAACGGGATTTATTCAACCTGATGCTAATGTCATAAGAGTAGCTAACGAAAAGAAGATTCCTATTATCTTAAGCCCATCGGACACTTACACTACTATGAGAAATTTGGAGCGATTAAAACCAGGGATACAAGAAGACGAGATTCAAGCTGTTCTAGATTTAATGGAAAGTCAAATCGATTGGGAATTCTTGTTAAAGAAATAAAAAAAAAAGAGTTTAATTTTATAATATTCTTGTTACTCTTAAAGTAAGGCCAACCAGAGAAGGATCAGTGTTAATATCGCAGGTAGAGCGAATAGCACAAACATAATTCCAGTCACTCCCAGAACTAATCCTGCAATTGCCATACCCCTGGAATCCTCAGAAATGATACCGATTATCCCAAAAATTATTGCTGCAATCGGTAGGTATAATTCTCCAAACGGCAAGAAAAATACTAAAAGCCAGCCACCTAGAAGTCCTATTATCCCAAAAACTAAAGCAAAAATACTAAAAACTTTTCCCATTTTATTCACTTATTTCCCATTTATTATTATCTTTTTTTGAAATATCTGATTATTAATGAAGAGGACTTCCATAAAAAAGTTTGTAAAAATAATTGGATAAAAATGACATAGGAAACTCAAATCGATTGGGAGTTCTTGTTAAAGAAAATAAAAAAAAAAAAAAAGGTTTTTTTTAAAAATATTCCTTCTGCGACTTAAGGTAATAGGGCCAAGAAGAACATGATTATTAGTATAGGAATTACGAACATTACAACTACTATCGCAATGCATCCTAGAATTAAACCCGCAATAGCCATACCTTTACTGTCGTCTACAATAATCCCGATAATTCCAAAAACAATAGCCGCTCCAGGAATATAGTATCCACTAAAAGGAAGAACAACAGGGAGGAAAAGGAATATAATCCATGCAAAGAACCCTAATATCCCAAAAATTAAAGCTAAAATACCAAAGGTTTTACCCATTTATTTCACCAATTTCTTGTTTTTTTTTTTTAAGATTTATTAGACTTATATATTACTAATTAGAAGACGATATATAAAAGCGTTAGTATAAAAATTTGATAGAAGTGTTAATTATTTAGTAAAGCTTACAAGAAATCTAGGTAAAAGAAAATAGTTATTGTTAGAAATGGCATCTATTCATCAATTTTCAATCCTTTAACCGGCTTTCTTGAGCGAGGAGGGCAACGTCTATAAGTAATATTGGGATATCCAATTGTAAAAGCTCCTATATGTTTCCCTCTTATACCTGCTAATTTCATTACTTTTTTATTGTCAAGAGATGCGATCTGAGCCCATCCGTTCCAACACGTACCCAACCCTAATGATTGAGCTGCTAATCTCCCGTAAGTTATTATTATCCCTATATTATGATCCGCAAGCTGCATATCTAACTGCGAAGAGACAAACATCACGTGGGGAGCGTCAAAAAACACGGGAATTTCAAATTTCTGACCTAATAATCTAAACCGTTCTTCGTAACTTTCCTTCATTCCCGGGTTTTTCGTCATCGCTTCGATAATAGCATCCGATATGCTTTTCAATTTCTCGCGATCCGAAACAATTACGTATTTCTCAGCCCTCATATTACTCCCAGTAGGAGCGTACTGCATAATGTCGATAACCTTCTTTAAGACTTCTTTTGGAACTTCTTTTTTTTTAAATTGACGAACTGAACGATGAGCTCTGATAAACTTATACAAATTTTCGTAAGGTATGATCGTTTCTAATTTTTCGATACCGTCGAAAGTAAAAGCTTCATCTCCAAAGTTATCGTATAATATGGCATCTTCGGAGCAAACAGCAATGCAGTGTCCGCACAGGTTACATGAATTCTCTGTATCTTTAAAAATAACTTTTTTGTTCGAATCCACTGAAAAAAGATTTTTGGTACAATCTAGTATACACATTCGGCAGCTGCTACATAGTTCGTAATTTATCCCTTTAATTGGCATTTTTATTACTTCTAAATTTAGAATTGCATTTATTCAGTTTAGATCTTTAATAGATATAGGGAAAAACCGAATTTATAATTTAATATTTGAAATTACTAAGAATTTTCAGTGCTTTAGGGAAACATGCGTTTAAATTTTATTTAATCCACATCGTAATTGTATATGGTGTATTTACACTATTCCCATTCGATACACCAAACATAATTATCTTCCCTTTAGCTATTTTACATGTTGTGTTCATATGGATTATAGCGTATTACTTAAATAAAATAAAAATTTTTATTATTATTTAAGTTTGAATCTCTTTCCGAAGCATTCATCATGTAATAAAGCTTATAAGACAAAATCGCATAATTGTTATTTGCACATTTCTGTAAAATTACTTAACAGGAATTAAAATGAATATCTTAGAAGGACAAATTTTAATATTTGAAATAGATGAGGAAAACGAAGATTTTAGAGAAATTAAAGAGATTGATGGCGCTATTCATACAATTTTTAAAAATTTCTCAATTTTCATAATTGTAGATTCTCTAGATAAAGAAATTTGGATGTGGATAGGTAAAAACGCGAGTATAAGGAAGAAATTTATCGCTACTCAGAACGCTCCTAATATTCGAGATAAATACGGGATAGATTTTAAAATTAAGACAGTGGACGAAGGAAATGAACCACCTGAATTTAAAGAGATTGTAGGTCTATGACAATTTTTCTTCTCTAAAGTCTTTAAGATATTGCATATAGGCTAATCAACAATAAGTTTCTTAAATTAATGAGTATTAGAATTCAAAATACTAATGAAAATCATTTTTAAGGTCAAAAAATATGGATAAAAAACTCATATTCATTAGATTTACCTATTGGTATGGAGCTATTCTAGATTTCTTGGTTTTTCTTGATATGATGATCTCTGTTTTATTTGAGTTTTCAATATCAACATCCTATGTAAGTACGGATATCGCTTATAAATATCAGACGGGAACCGGAGCAGCTTTAATGTTAGGTTGGGTAATTCTCCTTATATGGGCAGACCGAAAACCTATTGCACGTAAGGATATACTAATTATTACTATTTTGCCCGTAATTCTAGGAATAATGATAATTAACATCCTTTACACTTTCTTATGGATTTTCTCAGTTCTTACGCTTATTATATTCATAATTGCATATATTTTCGCAAGATCCATTAATCCTAACAAAGATTAACTTACTATTGCAAGTTTAAAGCATAAAATATCTATAAGAAATTTCGTGAAATTAATCTTTCACGATCATAATAATTAGCATTCTTACTGCAACGCATTATAAAGCGTTTCGGCAATAGTGTAAAAGGCACGTTCAACATTTTCACCTGTTAAAGCAGAAGTCTCAATGTATTCCAGATTGAGGTATCTCGCAACATCAGAACCTTTTTCTCCTATACCAGCAGGATCATGGGCCAGATCTTTTTTATTTCCAATAACAAAACCTGTTAAGACCGGTCTATCATTTAATTGGTTTTGTATGTCTAAATACCAATTCGAGATGCTTTCTAGCGAGTTTGGATTTGATAAATCGAATATGAGGAATAGACCGTCAGATCCTAAATAAAATTGTTGTCTCATAGTTTGAAACTTCTGTTGACCAGCGATGTCCCATAATACTAATTGTACGTAAGAATCTTTTATCTGAAAAATCTTATCCGAAACATGAACTCCAAGCGTTGGAATATAGTGCCTTCGAAATGCATTGTTAGTAAATCTTAATATCAAAGAGGATTTACCAACCGAAGGATCGCCACAGATTATTATTTTGAATTTATAATTTATTAAGTTTGCTTCTTTAATTTTTTGATCAGGAAAAGCTTTAGCGCTTTCCTCTGCGATCTCGTTATTCTTAAACTCGTTTAGAAATTGGTTTATAATAACGGAAAACTGAGTCAAAGTATCTATGTAATTCTCTCTAGGCGCTTTCGCCTTTTGTAAAGACGCAATTTTTTCAGCTTCTTCTTCAAATGGAGAATCGAAATAATTCAGATATTTGTAAAATATAACGTCGTCAGATTCTTTAAATAATAAGGTAATTGCTCCTTGTCCAATTCCTCCTCGTCTGGCTTCCTCGTTCCATTTGACATATTTAATCAAACCCTTTAATTTTAACGAAGGGAATGGAAGAATAACTAATGATTCTGGAACAAGCCCACTCTCTCCTGAAAGAACTGTAATTGTTTTAACACCAATATGCAGTCTGCTGGTTTGATCTATTTCACCTAACCATACAAATGGATTTGGACCAACTTCCTCATCTAATTCCGTGTATAATATTCCTTTAATTAGTTTTGCTTCCATAGTCAAACAGTGTTAGTCTAAATATAAAGTTGAAAATTTCTTAATATAATTAAAAAATTAGAAATATAAATATTAACGCTTTTCAGATCTAAAATAATTATTCAAATAAATTCGTTTCAACCTAAACTCAAATGAGTGGGAAAGGGGGGAATTGAACCCCCGACCGCTCAGTTCCGAACCGAGATTAACGCTGAAACCTAATAATTTCAGTATCATTCCAAGCTAGACCACCTTCCCGATATAAAATCGATAGCTCAAAATCGAAATTACTCACTAATAATATAAATAGAATAAATTAAAAAGATTTATTGTTAGTCTTTTATATTTTCTAACAAAGAAATTATCCGATATATTGTTGTACGTGAATGGAACGGAATATTTGCATCTTGAGACAAATCTGTGATCATATACATAACGTTACTCGCAAGGACTGCTGGTGTATCGTCCTCACGCTGTAATTCATCTATCCCTTTTTGAGCTACGCGTTTGATGTTTCTTGGAACTCCTCGGTCTTTGATCATGCCATTTAATAAATAATCAACTTTTTCAAAGGTATCAAGTATTTCTTCTGTAAATTCATCTCCCCTTGGCAATTTTCTCCCACCAGAGTATTTGTTTAGATAAAAAATTAATATAAAAACTCAGTTACTTGTTTTTTTTGAATATTCATTGAAATTTAATTTTTTTGATTTTTAAAAATTAGAGCACACAAAGAGATACAAATTTAGATTTAAAAATTAGAAAATTCCAAATTCACGAATTTGTTCAGTTAACTTTGGAATTTCTATTTCGCATTTGGTGATCTTTTCGTTGTATTTATTGTATATCTCGTCGAACGCTTTTAAATCTCCTTGATTTAAATCTCTTATAAAATTATATGAAATCTCAGAAATTTCTTCAAAATTATTATCAAATTTTTCAGTAGCTTCTAAGAGTTTCTTACTTGCTTCCTTTCTTTGCTTCCTTACCATGTTACGTAATTTTCCGCGAGGAATTCTAATATTATCTATTAAGTTATCGCACTTATCTAGAAATTTATAGGTATTTTTCTTGTTTTCTTCTGTTAGTTTAGATTCGATAATTTCAGTGCGCCATGTATTAATACGTCCGCGAGCAAATGTATCAAAGTTAAGCGAAATAGAATCAATACCTTCTCTAACTAAAAATCTTAAAAATTCAGGATCATCGCTAGGAGCTTGCCCACATATTCCAACCTTCCGGTTTCTCTCGTGGGCTGTTTTAATTAAATGGCTAACTGATCGCCGAATAGATTCGCTATTAGTATTGTAATTATAATTATTCATTAAAGGGATCATCTTTTCGTTGTCTCGACCTACACCATAAGTTAGTTGGGTAAGATCATTGCTCCCGATACTAAATCCGTCGAAATATTCGCAAAAGATATCAGCACATATAATGTTTGAAGGTATTTCTGCCATAACATAAACTTTAAGACTATTTTGACCTCTAACTAATCCTTCATTTTCCATAATCTCTATTATTTTTTTAGCTTCTTCGGGACTTCTACAAAATGGAAGCATGGGTACAATGTTAATTAATCCCCATTCCCTTGCCTTTTTGATTGCCTTAAGTTCTAAAATGAATGCTTCTTGGAATTCTTCATGAACATACCGTGAACATCCTCTAAAACCAAGCATAGGGTTATTTTCCTCTCCTTCGTATATCCATCCTCCTACCAGATTTGCATATTCATTAGTTTTAAAATCAGAAAGACGCACTACGCATTCCCCAATCTCTCCATTATGTAATACCTTCCAAACGCCTGCTGCAATTGTGGCTATCCCTTCAGCCAATTTTTCGATGTAATACTCTTCTTTATCGTCGTATCCCGTCGTTATTTCCCTAATCGTTTTAATAGTTTCTTTTAATTTTAAAATTTCTCTACTAAATGGATCTTTATGGTATAAATCGCTTTTCTTTATATTTTCTATTTTCTTTCTGTGTTCTAATAGAACTCCATACCTCATAACTAAAGAATCAAACTCAATTAAAGCATTTGGATGAATTTTGATCTCGTCATTTATTATAAACTCTAATCTGGCTAATCCCGTGCCATCTGGATGCTTGCCAGATGAAAGAGCTCCCTTTGGAATTCCTAGGTTAACCAAAACCTGAGTTTTTGTATGGGGGAGTTGTGCGAATTCGATCGAATCGTAATCGTAACTGACATTTTTCAACCATATTCGTGGTTGCCCTTCGCTACAATCTATAGTAACGCTTTCAAGACCATCTCGTTGTTTTTCTTTTATTTTTTCTATTATGTTATCTGCACCTACAATTGAAGCAATATTTAATTCTCGGGAAACAATCGCTGCGTGACATGTTGGTCCGCCTTTTTCTGTGATGACGCCTCCTAAGTTTTGCATATATGATGTCCAATCAGGATTGGTTTCTTCGGTAATTAAGATATCTCCCTCCTCTAATAAGTGTGCATCGTTAATAGATTCGAGTACCTTAATTTTTCCATAACCAATTCTACGCCCTATAGCTGTTCCAGAACTCTCGATTAGAAAGCCCTCATCAACTAATTTTAATGGGTCTTCTATAAGGTAAAATATTTCTTCTGTATCTCCTTTTTGAGAATGAACTGTTTCAGGTCGAGCTTGTACAATATAAACTTTCCCGTCGTTACCTAATGCCCATTCAATATCCATACGCAAACCATAGTGTTCTCGTATCTTGATTGCGTATTCTGCTAACACTCTAACATTATCCTCAGATAAACAAAATTGCTTTTGTCGTTCTAATTCCACTGGTAAAGTTATAGTTCCACCTTTTTCCGAGTCAAATATCATCATTTGCTCTTTTTTAACCAACTCACGACTTATTATCTGTAACTTAGGACCATGTTTGAATACAATAAATTCGTCTCCTTTCTCTGCTCCTTGAACGATAAGTTCTCCAAGACCGAAAGTTCCTCGAATCACAATTACATTTGGATTTCCCGAGTCTGGATCTTCAGTAAACATAACACCTGATGATTTTACTCCTATTAATCCTCCAGCAATCTCTTGCACACCCACGCTTAGTTTGACGGTAAAATGATCAAAACCAGCTCTTTCACGATACATTGTAGCTCGTGTTGTAAAAATTGAAGCCATATCTTTAAGAATATACTCTAAAATCTGATCTTCCCCCGAGATATTTAAGTGTGTGTCCTGCTGTCCCGCAAAAGAAGCGTCTGGAAGATCTTCAGCAGTAGCAGAACTTCTAATTGCAAAGGTAGTTTCACCTCCAATTCGTCTTATTAAAATGCGATATGCTTCTAATATCTCATCGGCTAAGCTGTCGGGAATTTTTGCCTGTTCAATTACATAACGAATGTCAGCACAGAATTTATCGACTTTCTGAATTGATTTAATGTCCTCTTTTTTCAGTTCCTCGGCAATCCTGTCAATATCTCGTTTAATATAATCTTTTAATGATATCTCTTCGTCTTTAATCCTAAAATAATTAGTCTCTAAAATATAATCATAGGCATCAGCAGTTACAGCAAATCCTAACGGTACTGGGATACCAAAAGAAAGCAGTTCTCCTAAAGAAGCGTTTTTACCTCCCACAATAGCCACATCACTCGATCTAACATCGTCGAAAAATTTAATGTAGCGAAACCTTGGTTTTTCTTCCTCCATCGCAAAATCACGCAAGAATAATTTTCTATTACTTTTTTTTCTTAAGTTTTTGATGCTTAATAAAATTATTACTAAGTAATATAGATCAACAAATATAGAACTTTTACAGATTACCTTTCTTAGCAATTAATACATGGTGCTTATTGATTTTCTACTATTAACAATTGAATTA
This sequence comes from Promethearchaeia archaeon, assembly GCA_029856235.1. Classification (GTDB taxonomy): domain Archaea; phylum Asgardarchaeota; class Lokiarchaeia; order Sigyniarchaeales; family SOKP01; genus SOKP01. The sequence continues at coordinate 4,639 of JAHQWP010000115.1, read as the reverse complement.
ACATAAAAATCCATAATCCAAAAATTAGATTTTCTTGCTAAAAAGTTGTATCTTCTTTTTTCAAAAAAAAAAAAAAAAAATTAAAATCTATAATTTTGATGAATCTTCTCCTAAGACTCCTTGATAACGAAAGATAGTCTCTTTATTGCTAACCCTTTATTTGTTTTTTTAATTTTACCAAAACTGGGAGTATTTTAACTACTTCCATAGCAGGAGTGGATCTCATAAATTTAATAAACCCGGGTTTAGCAATTCTCCACATGTTAGTATTCCTCGCAAGGGCTTCTTCACTGTCGGCTTCATCTATACCAATACCCCAATAATCTGACGTACTCATATAAAATGCGAGTTCCTTAATTCCTTCAGCGGGGTACACTTTTTTACTCATTAGCTCTTGTGCAATTTCTGCTAATTCTGCCGGATCAAAATCAGGATTTATCTCCCAATATGTAATAAACATCATTTTTATTTACCACCTGTATAATTTGATTTTTTATTATTTTTTTAGATTAGATTTCGGTACAAAGAACATATTAATAACTAGTCATTTAAAATTTCACATTTTTGTAAAAGGAAAAAAAAACAGCCTTAATAACTATTAGAATTGTTCTCATTAGGAGTGAATAAAAAAAGAGAAAAATAAAAAAAAAGTGATTAAAAATGGAGTTAAAGAAATAATCTATTATAACTTTTTAAATCTTCATTTTAACAAATTTGTACTAGAAGAGTGAACATAAATTTCAATTTCAATCTAATTCTTTATTGAACGCTTCATAATCGGAATTTGAGAATAAGCAAAATACAACTTCCTCTACTTGAGTTTCTGCAGCAATATATTCTTTAGTAGTCGAGATCAAGATTTTTGCGCATCTGTCGATGGGATATCCAAAAATTCCAGTGGATATTGCGGGGAATGCGATAGATTTTAAACCATGCTCGTCCATCAATTTAAGGCTGTTTAAAACGGCGTTCATTAATTTATTATCTTCATCACCTTCTCCCATACGAGGTCCAACAGCGTGGATTACATGTTTTGCCTTTAAATTTCCTCCTGTTGTAATAACTGCACCCCCTACAAAAGTACCTCCTATTTTATTACATTCTTCTTGAATTGAAGGTCCTCCTTTCCGTCTGATTGCGCCAGCTACTCCTCCACCTAGAATTAATTGAGCGTTCGCTGCGTTAACAATGGCATCTGTGGCTAGATCAGTTATATCTCCTTGAGCCAGCTTTATTAAAGAATTTTTAACTTTTATTTCTTTCATCCAAAACTTAAACTCTTTTATTAGGATTATAAAAAAAGTATAGATAAAATATTTATTCTGGTTGAGGTTCTTGATCTTTCTTTAAAATTTCGTCTAATTTAGCTCGATCATCGTCGCTCATTTTACTCATTGCTTCCATGTTTTGCCGCATTAAGTCCATCATAACTTTTTGCGAAATCAACTGACTTAAGACCGGTAAACCAATTCTCATACGAGTTAATTCGTAAAACATCTGTTTGGCAGTATCCCTCATTTCCGTTAGATCGTCCTTAGTCATACCTTCTTCGCCAATACCAGGGCATTCAACATCAACCACAGTAAAATTTTTACCATCAAATTCTAGGGGGTAAGTTCTACAACTCAACGGCCGGTTATCGTAAACCAAGCATTCTTTTTTCTCTTTATTATAAAGTGGGCATTTAACTTCTAATAATTCTTCGATGGGAACAGTTCCGAATGGATCGCGTGGTTTTTCTTCTTCTCCTTCTTTAGGAGGAGGAGGTAATGGTTTAAGAACTAAATCTATCCCTCCGTCTGGTTTACTATATATGTCCATATACGGTAGAAAATTAGCTACAACACCGTTTCTTGCCCACAATTCTAAGTCCCAAAATGTAATTGGAATAGGTCCACGAGCAAGGCAGCATTTATCACAACGAGTACATTTAAAGGTAAATTTTGTTTTGGCTTCTTCCGATTCCATTTTTTTATCATTTTCTTCTTTAGATTGTTCTTTTTCGTCGGTTTCATTCTTCACTTCTAATTCTTCCTCATTATTGCTATTTTCAGTCATTTCTACACACTGTTAATGTTATTTTTTTTATAATTTATCAACTTAAAGAATAATACTTCGAAAAAAAATTTTATTTTTTTATGTGATAAATTGGTTTGATATTCTTTAAATTTTAGGTGAATTTGGTCCACTTAATTATTTAATAATAATATATTAAAGATTCATTATCCTACTAAACTTATAAAAAATTTCGGCTATATACAAGAATTTATTGGAAAGGAGATTTGAATGCCAGGACCCGGAATGGATATTATTGGAAAGGAAGAAAAAGAAGCACTTTTAGAAGTAATTGAATCTGGATACTTATATAGGTATGGAGATTTACAAAATCCTAAATTTAAAGCAAAAGTTTGGAACTTAGAACAAAATTTTGCGAAATATACTAATACAAAGTATGCATTAGCAGTAAATTCGGGCACTTCCGCTTTATTAACTGCCTTATGGGCTTTAAAAATAGGGCCGGGAGACGAGGTTATAGTACCAGGATATACTTTTATAGCCAGCATTACTTCAATTATATTTGCTAGAGCTATACCAATTTTAGCAGAAGTTAACGAGACACTAACCCTTGATCCAAAGGATGTGAGTAATAAAATTACCCCTCGCACAAAAGCAATAATGCTTGTTCACATGCTTGGAAACCCTGGACACTTAGATGAAATTTCTAAAATCGCAGAAGAACATAATCTTATTTTAATCGAAGATTGTGCTCAAGCGTTTGGCGCAACATTTCGTGGAAAGTCCATAGGAACATATGCTAAAATGGGCGCTTTTAGTTTGAACGTTTACAAAACGATCACGGCAGGTGATGGAGGAATGGTGATTACTAACGATGAGAATTTATATAAAAGAGCGTTTGCCATTCACGACCAAGGGCATTTACCTTTACGTCAAGGAGTAGAGCAAGGAAATAGAACTGTTTTAGGCCTCAATTTTAGAATGAACGAACTCACTGCTGCTGTAGCTGGAGCGCAACTAAATAAAATCAATTATATTAAAGAGACGCTTCAAAGCAATAAGAAACATCTAAAATCTATTCTTTCAGAAATCAAAGAAATTAAATTTCGAAGAATCTTGGATGTGGAAGGCGATATAGGGACTCTTTTAACTTTCTTTATGCCAACATTAGAGAGCGCTGAAAAGCTAGCAGAAAAATTAAATTGTACTACTATCGCTAAATCAGGCTGGCATGTCTATAATAATATGGAACACTTTTTGAACCAGAATACCGTAACTGATGAGGGGTGCCCATTTAAATGCCCATATTACGAAGGAAATTCTATTAAATATAGTAAAGGGATGTTACCTTATACTGATGAATTGCTTAAAAGAGCCATTAATATTAGCGTAGGAGTGTCTGATGCTGGTCTCGGTTCCAGTTATGGTATTAGAATAAACAGTTCTGAAGAAGAAATTAGAACTAAGGGACAAAAAATTGTAGAATTGATTAAAGAAAGTCTGTAGTTAATGAGTTCTATAACAAATAATCTTAAATATTATTAACATTTAACTTTTGCATCTAGTTTCTAAGGAATTAATCAATAATCTCTGGTCATAATGAAGATAAATTTTGCTAATAAATACGTGGTTTGGGTCGAATTATCCATAATTCTGATTTTAGGTTTTATATTTGGTATTTTCATATCTCTTCTCGCTACAGATTTAAGTAGTATTATACTTTTTATTACATCCGTTCTATTATTTGTCGTTCAAGCCTTTTTAATATTGAAGTTTATCGGGACGAGATTAGAAAACAAGCAGAAATTTGGCATTATATTATATCATTCGTTAAATTTACTGTTCACTGTCGTAATAGGATTTTCCATTCCGTTAATGGAATCTGATTTTAGAAATAATACCGGGCTAGTAATGCTTCCAATGGTTTTGATATTAGGTTTAATTATAACGGATAAATACGATAAGAATATTAAAAATATTCGCTATGATCAAGATTTAAAAGATATTAAAGCACAAGGTAAACCGGTAATTGAGTTTGAAGATAAAAAATACATATTTACCTTAAACTCGTTATTGTTATTAGCAATTGGTACACCTCTATTAGCCTATGGAATATACCTATTTTTTGATGCCGAAGCTCAATTTTGGTTGCACGAAATTGTAGTTAAGCAAACTGTATATTTCCTCAATTTATTCTTTAATATGGATGTATCAGCAAGTTATGCCCCCGTTGGTAAGTACCATTGGAGTTTTGATTTTGTAGGCAACATCAACGGTGATCCGTTAGGGAGTATTTTCTTTGAGACCTTTTGTACGGGAATTCAAGCAATTTGTATTTTTGCGGGTATTATAATATGTACGCCCCATTCTAGAGACAAGAATACAAATAAAGATATTATTTGGAGAAAGGCTAAAGCGCTAGTCGTTTCATCCGTCATATTCTACGTCGTAAATATCATTAGGATGTTAATTCAAATTGAATTATACTATCTCGGTTATCCATGGGATAGTATTCACGTATCTATCAGCGCAGCGAGCTCGTTTATTGCAGCTATAATCATTCTTTTGCTTCATAAGTGGATTCCCGAGTTCATCATAAGTATCATTTATATTGGTACTTTGA
>JAHQWP010000114.1 GCA_029856235.1 Promethearchaeia archaeon | reverse complement strand
AATTTATTCTTTAAAATAAAATTTAATAATTTCCTTTTAAACAATATAGGGTTCAACTGTATTCTGACGAGTTATTAACATAGCAACTAAATGAAGTATCGTACATTTTTATTTAGATAAATTTAAATTATATTTAATAATTAAGAAACGAATAAGAAGTGTTAGAAAAAAAATAACTCTAAATGGAATCTTATTTAGATTTCTCATTAATTTTACTAGGGGGAAGATGTAATTTTGCGTGTGCTACTTATTAAACCTAGTTTGTCCAATGTTTATAGGTGGGGTCCTCAGACAGACATTATAACCCCCCCATTGGGATTGGAATATATAGCTGCTTATATCAAGGATATAGCGGACGTTCGCATAATCGATGGTCTTCTAGAAACCGTAAATTTGAAAGCTATTGCGAAAGCAATTGAGCAATTCCAGCCTGACTATGTCGGGATTAGTTGGAATTTTAGCTCTCAGATAGATATTGCCCGAAGAATCGCAAACATTGCTAAAACCCACGGCTGCCGAACGGTTGTTGGCGGGTGGCATCCAACTCTTGTACCTAGTGAAACACTTGAATTTCACTCGATCGATATCGTAGTAAGAGGAGAGGGAGAAATCACGTTTAAAGAGCTAATCCAAAACAATAGTCCTATTGGAATACCAGGTATATCATACAAAAAAGATGGAAAACAGATTCACAATCCCGATCGAGAATTGATGAATTTAAAGATCATTCGACCCCCAGCTCGTCACTTCCGATCCGGAGCAGCAAAAAAAACCTATAATTTCTTTGGCATTCCCGTTGATTGCATGGAAACCAGTCGAGGGTGTCCATATTCTTGTAATTTCTGCTGTATTCACCATTTCCATAGAAAAAAATACCGTCAACATGCAATCCGTAATGTAATTAAAGAACTACACTCGAGCGAGATTAGAAATCGAGCAACTATCATTTATATCATCGACGATAATTTCGTAGTCGATCCTAAATACATTATAGAGTTATGCAATGCCATCATCCGAAGTCGTATTAACAAGTACTTCATGACCCAGGTCCGAGTTGATATGGTTGTGAATCATCCTGAAGTTTTCGAGAAGATGGCAGACGCTGGATTTATTTACCTGTTTCTGGGTCTGGAAAGTTTTTCTGATGTAACATTGGAAAAACTCAACAAGCAGATTAAATTCAAACAGATCAAGTACGCATTAAAGATTCTCCACGATCTCGGTTTTTTCGTCCATGGAAACATCATACTAGGCGCAAAACTCGAGGACACGAAGCAAGATATCGAATCTACCATTGAGATTGCGAAAAATTTGGATATTGATCTACTCACTTATTCCTTGCTGACTCCGTATCCCGGTACGAAACTGTGGGAACAAGTCTTGAGTGAAGATCTCTTCCTCACTAGGGATTGGCACGAATTCACCTGGTCACATCCCGTTATCAAGTATTCACATTTATCATCCGATGATTTAAGTAATTACTTAACTATGGCTTACAAGGAAACTATGTCCTTTAATAGGCCTTGGCAGGGGCTTAGAAGACTCGTAGAAACGCGAGGGCTGAAATTTAACTTGTTACGGATAGATCCTATTGACATTTTCAAGATGTATTTCCAATTGTTGAAGAACTTGCGGAAAATACTTTCCACTAAATAGAATAAGAAGAAAGACTTAATTTACTTTTAAACCTTATAGGGGTCAGTTGTATTCTGACGAGTTACTAAGTCAGTGTTCCGCTTTAGGAAATTTACTATGTCTTTTCTATTAAACAACCTATTGTTTATTAAAATGAAAATGAGAATCAAAGACCCACCAATTTCTGTTAGATAAACTATAGGTTCATTAAACAGATTATAAAGCCATAATTCAAAGGGTTCCTCTATTACAATAAATTCATATAAGATAAATGGATAAAACAGTGGAACTTCAGGTAAGTCTAATAATAGATGGAACACCATTCCTAGCAAAAATGGGACCGAAATATTAAATTTCTTTTTTACAATTAAATGTAGAATTATAAAACTAATTAAAATAAACAGGATCGTATGTGAAATACCTCTTCCGGAGCCAAGATTCATAAATAATAGAGGTTTATCGACAATGTCAGGAAATAAAGAACCAACTATCAGAGCAAACCTATTGAATTCGAATTTTCTTTTTATTAAGGGCAATTCAAAGACAAGTAGTGGAAGTGCTACATGAAATATTGGAAAAAACTCGAAAACCTCACTCAAAATCCATACAATTTAATTAAAAAATTAATCAGATCGGGTAAAAAGAATAACAAAATCAAAAAAACAATAAATTCTATTGTAATCTTAATGGCTCGCTTTACTAAATAAGGGTATGATAAAATTTTATTTTCAGCCATAATTCTAATTTGATAGGATCAATTTTAGTATTCCTTTAGTGCTTCCTCTACTGTATAATTCTTGTGTACAATTTTAGAAAGGCCTTCAACCACTTTCGTAGGATTTTCCGATTGGAAAACATTTCTTCCAAAAGCAACTCCCGCACCTCCGGCTTGAATAGAATCATAGGCCACTTGAAACAATTCTGGAATAGTGTCCATTTTTGGACCACCTGCTATAATCACCGGAATATTTACTCCCTTTACGATGTATTTGAATGAATCAATATCTCCAGTATAGTTCGTTTTAACTATGTCTGCTCCTAATTCAGCGCCAACTCTTACGGCAATATTAACAGCATCAGGAGCGTTCTCATCTGTAATCTTTTTCCCTCTAGGATACATCATAGCCAATAAGGGGACGCCCCATTCTCTTGATGCCTCAATAACAGTATGTGCATCCTGAAGCATTTCTGGTTCTTCGTCAGCTCCTATATTGATGTGAATCGAGACTCCGTCCGCTCCCATTTTTAACGCACGCTCTACTGAACACACTAACACTTTTTTATTAGGATCTGGTGTTAAATTAGTGGCCCCTGAAAGATGGATTATTAATCCGATATCTTTTCCGAATTGTCTATGTCCAGCTCCAACCATTCCAGAGTGCTCCAATACCGCATTTGCACCACCCCTCGCAACTTTATCGATCATATCAACCAAATTTTCTAAACCCTTAATAGTGCCCATAGTTAAACCGTGATCCATGGGAATAATTATAGTTTTTTTACTTTTTCGATCGAAAAACCGTTCAATTCTTATTCTCTTTCCTATATTCGACATTCTAAATCAAGTTTTTAGTTTTATTCGAATTATTTCTTATAAATGACAATAAAAATATAAATGATACCTACATTTAAAGAAGATAAATTACCAAGGTCTTCTAAGAGTAGTAGGTCTACTCATTTTAGATTTATTTGGATAGTCGAGATTAAAGTGAATACCACGACTTTCCTTTCTAGATATGGCACTCACTATTATAAGTTTAGCAACTGTAGCTAGATTTCTTAATTCTACGAGGTTTTTTTCAATTTTAAAATCCCAATAATATTGATTTATCTCATCAAGTAGGAGATTGATCCTTTTCTTAGCCCTTTGAAGCCGCAGGTCCGTTCGTACAATTCCCACATAATTCCACATAAATCTTCTGATCTCATCCCAATTTTGAGTAATTACAACGGCTTCAGTTGATGATACAGCGTTCCCGGGCTCCCATTCTTCAAATTCATTAATCTCTAAATTTTTGGCATTGTTGAAAATGGCATGAGCACACTCATGAGCACACACTAAACCTTCAAGAAGAGAGTTACTTGCTAATCTATTCGCTCCATGCAGTCCAGTATAAGCTGACTCTCCTATTATATAAAGATTTTTTACCTTAGTAGAACCGTCTATTTTAGTTAAAACACCTCCACAGCAGTAATGAGCTGCAGGAACGACTGGTATAGGTTCTTTGGTGATATCAATGCCAAATTTTAAACATGCATCATATACTCCTGGGAAATGATTTTTTATAAAATCTGGACTTTTCTTAGAAGCAATATCTAGAAGAACATGGTCATCACCAGTTCGCTTAAGTTCAGCATCAATTGCTCTAGATACAATATCCCTGGGTGCTAACTCTTTAGAAGGATGGTAATTTTGCATAAATTCATTACCCCTTATATCTTTGAGAACTGCTCCTTCACCACGCATAGCCTCTGTAATCAAAAAAGATTTCGCATATGGATGGTACAAGCATGTCGGGTGAAACTGATAAAATTCCATATTTGCGATTATAGCTCCCGCCCTATATGCCATAGCAATTCCATCTCCTGATGCTACATCGGGATTGGTTGTATATAGATAAATCTTTCCCGCACCACCCGTTGCTAAAATAGTAGCCTTAGCTGCAATATTGTGTATAACTTCAGATTCTTGGTCTAAAACGTATGCCCCAAAGCACTGAAAATTCTTAGCGTATAAGTTAATCGCACACCAGTGCTCTTTAATTTCAACGTTATCAATTTTTTTTACTACTTCAATGAGCTTTTGCTCGATATTTTGCCCTGTTTGGTCATTTACATGGAAGATTCTTCTTTCCGAATGTCCCCCTTCCTTTCCAAGATCATATGCTCCATTTCTATCTCTGGTAAAATTTACTCCGATTTCTATTAATTCATCTATTCTTTCTGGTGCTTGTGTTATAATTTTCTTTACTATTTCTTCATTGCATAAACCATCTCCCGCTTTTAATGTGTCTTGAATGTGTTTATCAAAACTATCACTATCGCTCCAAACGCATGCAATTCCTCCTTGTGCATAAAATGTGCTTCCTTCTTCTAAATTTTCTTTTGTTATTAGTAAAATTTCATCATTTGGGCATAATCTCGCTAATTTTATAGCCAAGGATAACCCAGAAATGCCTCCTCCAATTATAAGAAAATCTATTTTAGTATTCAAAAGATTCGTGTGCTTTTTCAATTTATGATTAACTATTATAAGATCATAATCAGACAACAATTAAAGTAAATTTCTAATTCGTTTTGTTGATATTATAAAATTTTTAGGATTATCTCTCACATAGAGCCTAAATAGTAATTTTTTTTTAAGTATTTACATTTTCACACCTAATTTACACTCAAAGTAGTTCTAATTTAAATGACAAAAATAAAAAACGTACTTTTTTTGTGCTCGGGAAACTCATGCAGAAGCGTATTTGCTGAATATTATGCAAAATGGCTAAAAAACACATCTTATAAAGACCAATTACGGGATGTTAATTTTGACTCCGCGGGAATTCGTCATTATTTTGAAACACCCCGCGAAGGTACAGTTAAATATCTCTTATCTAAAGGGATAAGTGTAGAAGGTTTTGTTGCTAAAGATATAACTGAAGAACTGATAAATGAGCAAGATCTAATTTTAGGGTTTGAAGCTCGATATCACGTAAGAAAATTAAAGAGAAGATTTAAATACATTGAGAATTTAGATGGAAAAGTTTTTATGTTACTTGAATTTGCAGGTCAAGAAGACAATTGGGAGATCGAAGACCCTATCCATTTGCCTCCAGAAGAATATAATAAAATACTTCAAGTTATTGAAGGCGGTATAAACAGATCTATAGAGAAAATTATTAAAATTAATAAATCAGAATAACCTTAAAGCAATGAATAAGATATTCAGAATTCTTCTTATTTGTCTCGGAAATACCGCAAGAAGTCCCGCCGCGGAATATTTAGCACGATACTACGCAAATAAAAAGGGAATTGATTTAATTTTCGAAAGTGCTGGCTTTATAAATGCATTTTCATATATGCAATCTCAATCTCGAGACTATTTAAAATCAAAAGGAATCGATCACTCCGACTTTCACCCCCAAATTATCAATCGTAAATTACTCGAAAAACAAGATTTGATAATAACAATGGAGACGTCACATGCTCAAGAGATAAGAGATAACTATCCCGGGATTGTTGACATCGATAAAAAGACATTCACATTAAGAGAATTTAACGGAGAAACAGAAGGATTAGACATTATTGATCCATACTACACGAGTGCTAATACTTACAAGAAAGTTCTTAAAATCATTGATGAAAACATTGAAAAAATGATAAATAAAATAATCCATCTTAATAATTCCAATTCTTAATTACCCAAAAAGTGCATTAATCCTATGATAAGAAGAGTTTTGTTTATATGTTACGCTAATACATGCCGAACACCTGCAGCTTTTGAGCTCGCTAAATCTTACGCTAGGAAGATTGACTTAAAGGGTGTAGAATTCGATTCTGCCGGTTGGCATATTGCTTTCGATCACGCACAACCCGAAACTATCGAATATCTCAAATTAAAAGGAATCGAAATGAAAGATTTTCAACCTAAACCTATTACTCGAGAGTTGATAGAGAAGCAAGATCTTGTAATTGGAATGGAACGATATCAATTAACCAAAATTAAAAATAAATTTAAAACTCTAAAAGAAGACTTAAAAGGCAAATTATTTACATTAAAAGAGTTCAATGGAGTAGATAAAAAGGAGTTGAATATTCCCGATCCATACAAAACGGAGAAAAAGAGGTATTTTGAAATATTAGAGATTGTTGAAAAGAACGTAGAGATGTTTGTTAAAAAAGTCAAGTATATTAATGAGAGTAGCTAAACATAAGATTTCAATCTTCTAATGTATATCTCATCTTTTCTACAGGGTTCCAGAGGATCTCTGCTTCTTTAACCCAATCATCAAAATCATCTATATCTTCAGGAAAATTTTCATAATGCTTACGGATTGCTCCAGATATTTTCATATATTTCAGCATAGTTGACAGCGCCTTCTTAGAAAATTGCCGTGAAATTAGCCCCCATAAGAATAACCAGACGATTTTTATCATTCTTCCAAAGCTCATATCCATTTCGAGATTTTCCCACATGGAAGTGAAATCTCTGCTACTAAATATAAAGTTTTTCCGAAATAAATAAATGACATCATTTTTCGTTGTATTAGCCGCTCCAGGAATTTGAGCTAATAAAGCAGCGAGTTTTGCCCCCTGATCGCGAAAGTATAAAACATTGATTTCCCACATGTTTTTCATAGTTAATGGAAGGTTTTCTGAGAGGAATTTATGTATAACATCGACTGCAATCAAACTTGCTGACCATGAGGACTCTATTGCTTCGCCACTGAACGATTTTGACATACAAGCACTATCGCCAATGCATAAAAACCCGTCACCCACTAAAGAAAATGGCGATCTTCGGTATGCTGTAGATGCTCTATGCTCTTCAAGAAGAGTATAGGGGGGAAAAGGTACGTCATTTAGGAAAATTTCAGTTGCTTTTTCGGTATTCTCATATCCTCCGGGCTGACCTCCTCCAAAAATATTAGCGTTAGGTGTAAAGTGTGGAGCCACCCATGTTTTATAATAAAGATATGAAATTGATTCTTCATATTCACCGGTACCTGGGTGTGGTTCATCAGTATTGTTCCATTGAATTACCCTTTGAATCACATACATTTTATCTTCATCTTCAATTTTAAACTTTTCAACGCCAATATCATCAGGGAGCGCTCGTCGAACTATAGCGGAAGTACCAGTGGCATCAACAACTAATTTTCCGAATAATTCTTTAATCTCTCCATCACTTTCAACACGAATGCCTGTAACCATTTCTTCACTACTTATAACATCCTTAAATGAAGAATTGAATTGAAATTCTACTCCATCCGCTTCAGCTAATTTTATTAGCCTTTGTATGAAAAACTGGAATCGCATAGCTGTAACAGGGTAATCCATAACCTGTTGATATTTACCGTAAGGACCATAGTAAGAAGTCCATTTGAATTTTGTGATGAATTCATCTGTTCCTTCAATAGGAGGAGGTATACCATATTTTTCAAATACCATAGTCTCGAGATGGAACTGATCCATTTTTGATCCTGTATTCTCTTTCGAATCTTTTTCGATGATTAAAACGGAATGGTTCTTTTTCGCGATTATCATTCCAAAATAAATTCCAACTGGTCCGGCACCAACGATGACAACATCATGAATATCGTTCATATTTAGGAAAAAGCGAGAGGAAATAAAAAAGTTTTCAAGTTCATAATCTCAATTTAGTGTCTAATCAACCCATATTATGTATATTATCACTTTGTCACCTCGAAATATTTAAAATTATTTACACTATTTGAAAAAATAATAAACAATTCTTAATCACCTCCTAATGAACCAAATAACGATCAATAATACTATAATAGAGCTATTTGTTGGCGACTTAGTGAGCGCTCAATACGATGCAATTGCAATTCCTACAAACAGTCGACTTTTACCTAGCGGTACACTAAGATGCAGGGTGTTAAAGAAAGCCGGTCATAAGATACAATTGGAATGTAATCAGATCATTAGTAAGAAAACAAATATTCCAATTGGAAGCGCAGTAATTACGTCGGGAGGAAATTTAGATGCTAAATTCATAGTTCACGCAAGAAATGGCCACGATCAAAAAAAATTAATGTTAGCTACATGGAATTCATTAAGATTAATTGATAATAAAGGATTAAATTCTGTGGCTTTTCCTCCAATGTCAATAGAAGTTATCGGGTTTAACGCTAAAGTGTGCGCAGGTATAATGATTCCAACGATTCAGAAATATATCTTAGAGAAGAATAAAAATTTAAAAAATGTCTCAATTTGTCTCGAAACTTTACCTGATTATAAAGAATTTGAGAGCATTCTTAGTAATATAACGACTCCTAATTATCTATAGATTAGTTCTATTTTTATAGTATTGTTAGTAGTTTTTTTTTTAATAATTATTCAAAAAATGTAACCTTAAATAAAATTAATCTATGTTATATGTAAGATTTTTAGTTCTAGAATAAATCAGTTTAGTATTAGATACAATTGTCTAATTCTAATCAATATAAAAAACCGTTAAATTGGGATGGGGATTCCTTTTGGAAACAAATGATATAGATGAGAATTTTTTAATCGATTTAAATAGCAGTATTCAGAATGACACGTCAAATGTTGATTCGCTAAGGGGATTTGAAATAATCTCTGAATCTATAGTCTACAAAATTCTTGATATTTTCGGAAGAAACAGTTTACTCTCGATGTTATACCAAACAGGGTCAGGTCCAGGAGAGTCTATCGCTAAAAAATTAAAACTAAAATATCAGAAGAATGAATTTGGATTTTTTGAGGCTATAAAAATCTTAATGATAGAGTTAAAAGAGTTCTACTCGATGCAAATTAGGGAAGTTCAAGAATTTCAAGATCATTTCAAAATTATTATAGAAAACTATTGTTTTTTACGGAATCCTTATAGCCATAGAGAAAAACTTGAGCCGGGTAAAGCGTTTTGTCGTATAAATAAAGGGTATTTCGAAACAGCGTTTAAAAAATTAATAGGAGATAAATTGAAAAAAGTAGAGATTAATTTTCTTCACAATGATCTCGAAAACGATGTTTGCATAGAAGAAATTATCTTTTATCCTAAACTTGAAACATTTTAGAAGAACTACAAAAGATCTTTAGAGCTTATCTCCAAAACTTTAGCTAATTTCTGTTTCTTTTTCTCCATTAACGGACCAGCTGCTGCTGTTGCGGGATCAATAGATCCCATTCCAAGTTCAATATGAATTTCCCAGTAAGCTTTTTCATATGTTTTTTGTATATTACCTTTTTCTTGTTCAAATTCTTTTAAAGCGGATTGAATTATTTTCTCAGCAATCTTTTCGAGTTCTTTTAACCTTTGATTGATATATTCGCCAGTTATATCTCTTCCTGCTTTAGGATCAATAACACGCTGAGTTAGACTCTCATCTATGATCGTTTTACCTTTTTCTTTCATGAGTCAGATAAAATTCTATGTTAATTATAGCTTAATTATATACAAATAGATCATTCATTTTTACTTTTTCAGAAACGAAATGTCAAAGATTAAAAAAAATTTTGAATTAGTTTACATATTACAATCTGATTTTAAAAAACATAAAAATAAAATGTAAAAGTTGGTAAACTAAAATGGTTGAAATAAAGAACATTGTAATGATAGGTGCTGGTTTAATGGGTCATAACGCTGCTCAAATCTTTCTGATGGCGGGTTATAATGTGACTTTAGTTGACATTAAAGACGAATTCGTTAACGCGGGTGTCGCTAAAATTGATGAGGGGTTAAAAAAGCTCGAAGCAAAAGGAAAATTAGGTGAAGGGACCTCAGCTGCCAGTTTAATGGGAAATTTGAAGAAATCGATCGATCTTGCAAGTGCAGTAAAAGACGCTGACTTTGTTGTTGAAGCTGTTGTTGAAAAAATGGATGTTAAAAAGCAAGTGTTCAAAACTTGCGACGAAAATGCACCACCACATTGCATTCTAGCAACAAATACCTCAACAATGAGTATTACAGAAATCGCTAGCGCAACAAAGAGAGAGGATAAGGTAATAGGCATGCACTTTTTCAATCCCCCTATTTTAATGAGATTAGTAGAAATAATAGCGGGCGAGAAAAGTTCCGATGAATCTATGGATACTGGTGTTGAAATTGGAAAAGGACTTCCTTGCTTAAAAGGAAAGAGATTTGTACCAAAAGTATTGAAAGATCGCCCTGGGTTTATCGTAAACCGTCTAAACGCACCAGTTCAAATTTACCTAAATTGGGTGTTTGATCAAGCAGCTGAAAAAGGTATACCATGGGAACAAATCGATGCTGATGCTGCCGGGTTAATGCCAATGGGACCTTGTGAACTCGGAGATTATGTCGGACTTGATACTATGTTTCATGTAGGCAACTATTATGCAGAAACATTATCTCCTGATTTTAAACCAGGTAAAGTAATTACAAAGATGGTCGAAGAGAATAAACTCGGACGAAAATCACCTCAAGGGTTTTTCGATTGGTCAGCAGGTAGACCGAAAATCGATAAATCTAAAAAGGCAGGATTATTCAGCGTGCAAAATTCCATGGCAATTATGCTAAACGAAGGTTGTCGCCTATTAGAAGAAAAAGTCGTTACTGGATTTAAAGTAATTGACGATGCGAACATGGCTGGAATGAATACTCCCGGACCTTTTGGTGGTGGTAAAAATCAATATGAAAATTGGTCAAAACTTCTAAACGAATTAGCAGACAAGACTGGTAAGGAGTATCTTAGACCTTGTGAGTTAATGAAGTCTGGCGGCTTTGTTAGCATGAGAAAATAAGCATAATTTTTGAATTTAAATCATATTTTATTTCTATTTTTTTTTCTATTCTGTTATTTGGTTAATACACATTATTTTGTGGTAAGAATCAGTAAAATCAATAGAAGTGATATAATGAAAAATTTGAAAGTTTTTAATTTTAATAAAGATATTACTAATTAATATTTCTACAAATTAGAACAATAAAAAAGAATATAGTATAATGTAAGGTAATTAAAATGGCTGAAGATATTAAGTTTGAAAATTTAAAAATTGAGTGGCCAACCACTAAAGATGATGAGGGAAATATAATTAGACAAGGAACGATTGATGGAAATTATGCTGTAATATCTATTAATCGTCCAGACAGGTTAAACGCTTTAACTGAACAAGTTGTTGCTGAAATTTCTCAAGCATTAAGGATAATGGAACTTGATGAATCTGTTCGTGCCGTAGTCCTGAGGGGTACTAAAGATTTTACTAAGAAACCTGCTTTTTCTGCTGGTGCTGACCTTGGAGCAATGGTAGACAAAAGACTAAGAATGAATGTTCCCATGCATATGAGTGTAGCAATGAGAATAAGACATAGAGATTATGATGAACTCGAACAATTTTCTAAACCATTGATTGCTGCTGTTGATGGATTTGCATTGGGTGGAGGATTCGAGTTAGTACTTACATGTGATATTGTTGTTGCAAGCGATAGAGCAATCTTTGGAACCCCAGAGATTCATCGTGGAATTTTTTCTGCTAACGGAGGTGTAACCAGACTAGCAGAAAGAATAGGCGTCAATAGAGCAATGCAGGTAGGTTATTTTGGCGAAAATTTCGATGCTAAAACAATGCTTGATTGGGGGTTAGTAAACTGGATAGCCCCTGCTGGTGATGAATTTGAAAAGTTAGTTCACGAAAAAGCTAAATGGTTGGGTGACGCTCCTACAACTGCTTTATTTATTATAAAGAAATGTGTTAAATTTGGTACTCGAAATATTCAATTAGGCATCATAATGGAACAAATGGGTTTTGGTATTAATAGTGCAAGTTTTGATTCTAAAGAGGGGATCGCAGCGTTTAATAGGAAAATCAGATGTCCTGTATGCGATGGTAAGGGAAAAATGGAAGATGGGAGTACCTGTAAAAACTGTGGGGGTAGAAAAAGAATAAAAGACACCCCAAAGTTCAAAGGGATGTAATATTTTTTTTATTTTATTTTTTCTTAAATTTTATTTCTTTATTTTAATTATTAAATAAGTAATGGAAGATATCGTATTAATCGAAGAAATCAACGATGGAAACCTATTCCTAAGGAAAATTTCCAAAAATGATATTTCCTTTTTTTATCAGAGTCTCAAAGAAAAAGAAATGATCAACTATCTCTCGCTTGGACCTCTAAGATCTTTGGAACACTCAAAAAGGTTGATAAAAAATTATTTAAAATCCTGGGATAAATTACTTCAGTTCAATTACATTATAGAATTAAGAGATAATCGTACCGTTAAAAGAATTGGTTCAGTTAGTCTCTGGGCAATAAACTGGCATCATCGCCGCTCAGGGGTAGGGATTTGGATTCTTCCGAATTACTGGGAACATGGATTGGGTTCAAAATCAATCGTTTTAATTAAGGCGATAGCTTTTAATCACTTAAATTTGAACCGACTCGAAGCATATATTGCCATACAAAATGAAAGATCAATCAATATGTTCAAAAAATGTAACTTTGTAGAGGAAGGTCTATTGAAAAAGTATCTGAAAATCGACGGTAAATTACAAGATGCTTTAATTGTAGCTTGTTTAAAAAACTAAATAATTTCAGGATTTCTCTCAAAATTTTTTTGAAATCCTCTAGCTTTTACTATTTCATCAATTTCTATTGAAAAAGATTTAAATTGGGAAAAATTTCCGTTGAAATTAATTAATTCCTTCTTATATTTGACTAAGAATTTGTCGAAAACACTCACTGCGATATTATCTATCAACTTTTTCTTCAGTTTTTTCTTATCCACCTTACTTTCGCACTTAAAGATTAGATGGAAATGAGATTTGGGCTCGGTATAAAAATAAAATACGCTTTTATTCATCTTCAGAGTATTTAAGCTCTCTTTAAACCCATATTTTGTAAATCGGCAAATCTGATCGAAATAACTCGCAATCACGTGGTAATCACCCTCCTTAGTTGAATTACCACTAAAATTGTGAAAGAATATAGGTACACCCTTGTCATTAAGAATAATAATCTCTTGGATCAATTCTTATCCAAAACTTATATTTATTTGATACTATATATATCTTCGCTATGCAATACTGAAGAGTTTGAATTAATTAATATAGTTATTAATCGGAAAATAACGCTTGAAGTTGTTCTTAAAAAAAGAGAAAATTGGAAAAATAAGTTTAATTCTGATTTATATTTTTAATCAAGTCTACTATTCTCTTATAAATTTCAAGGGATACAATATAATCTTCGTGTTTCAAGGCTTCCATAGCTTGAACATTTAATTTTTTAACTATGTAGTTAGTATCTTCGATTTTGGAATTGATTTTTATCTTTTCTTCGAGGATATCGATATACTTACCGTAATTTTCTAGGTAGTTTGTTTTACCAATAAATCTGGAAATTTTAATAATTTGGTTAATATTATTTATAGCTTCTTTAAATTGGTTTTGAGATACATTTTGCTTAATATTTCTTTCCAGTTCATTTATGTCTCCTTCTAATTTTAGATATTTGCTCTCAGCATCCACAACATATTTCAATTTTGCTTCTAATTTTTGACTATAATCTGAAAAATCCGATTTATGCAGAAGATCTATTTTGGTATTCAGTATGTTTTTTGCCTTATTAAATTCATAATTTTCGGTAAGGTTTGAAACTTCTTTGAGATCGCTTTCAACATCC
This sequence comes from Promethearchaeia archaeon, assembly GCA_029856235.1. GTDB lineage: Archaea > Asgardarchaeota > Lokiarchaeia > Sigyniarchaeales > SOKP01 > SOKP01. The sequence goes on along the minus strand of JAHQWP010000114.1, from coordinate 16,440 downwards.
TCATCGAGATCGTATTTTTTTTTTAATTCTAAAAACCTTGCTTGAGTAATTTCCCATTTTCTAAGTACGTTGCTATCTTTCAACTTTTCTAATAACTTTTTTGCTTTATCCAATGTTTCTCCTGCTAGAAGAAGATTGTTTGTATTAACATAACTATTAAATTGAATTTCTAACGGTTCAAGTTGTCTAATTAAATTTAATTGCCTTGTGTGGAATTCGTTCCATAATATTTCGTCTTCTATAAATAAATCTTTCACTCGTTTAAAGGAATTAAGATGCAAGTTTTTTCTATAGTCTTGCTCAAATCTCTGCAAAAGATTATGGGCTTCGGCAATCTTATCTTGAGCTAGCAATTTCTCATAATCTTCTTTTAAACTTTCAAAATCTTCTCGAACTACTACAAATTTATGGTCAGATTTAGCTTGTTTGTAAAGAATAGCGATTTGTTCTCCTTCCTCCCTTACAACAGAATAAAGCTTAGCTTCTTCGGCAATATCCATGATTTCTTCAGCAATCTTTATTGCTTCGTCGTATTTTCCCCTCAAATAGTGGTTATTGGCTATTACTTTCAGTTCATCTATTTTAGAGAGGACTTCAATTTTATTCTTACTATCCCCACCTTCATCAGAATTCAACTTCACTTCTGTTCCCCTCTTTGATATTTATTATCAAAGTCTAATTTCTCAACAATTTTTTCAAATATCTCTAAACTTTTAGAAATTTCTCCAATATTCATATTTTTAAGAGCAACACTATTTAATTGAGATATTTCGTTAACCAAATCTTCCCTAGTTCTGTTATATATGTCGTTCACTTGTTTCAATTTGAATTTGATTTTATCATCGAGGAAATGTTGACTCATATCCTTCTTACTCTCAAGAAAATCCCTTATTTTATTTAAATTGCGTTTGCTGAAACTCTTTTCAAACGATTTTATAAAAAGTTCTATTTCCTGAATTATAGGTTCTTGCTCAATTTTTAATCGATATACCATATTTTCATCTTTTAATAATAGTTGCTGAGCTAATGGAATTGTAGAAAGATTGTATTTGTTTTCAAATTTGTTTTTAATATCTACAACCAATTTATGAGCCTCTTGATATTTTTCATCCTTTATTAACTGATCAAATTCCATAGTAGCTTCTTTACATGCGGTTTCAATTTCTTGAAGAATTTCGCCTGCGCGTGCTCTCGATTGAGCTTCATCAATGAAATTATATTGATCCTGTTCAAGAGAATCGTCATTGATAGCTTTGGCAAGCGTCACAATTTTCTGAGAAATCTTAATAGCATCTTCGAAATTATCTAAGATGAAAGATTTATCGGCTTGGCTCTTTAATCGATTAATTTCAGAAAGGACAGGTAGAAGTTTTACTTCTAACTCTCTAATATTAGATTTTAAAGTAGCTTCTTCAATACCAATAATCTCTAAGAATTCCGGAGGTTCCAATCCAGATTCAATTGTAATATTTCTTAAAATTTGCAATTCAGGATGCTCCCGCGAAATAGCACTTCGAATTTGAGGAATATGACTTTTTAAACTCTGTGAAACTCTCTTTCCAATCCAAATATACATTCGTTTCTGATTTGGAATATAGAACGTTAAAATATTAAAAAGTGTAAAATTGCCTAATAATTCTTCTGGGAATATTTCCTCAAAGCTACCCGAATAATTTAACCTAAAAATTTTAATATCAGAACTCATCTCTGCAATCATTTAAGATTCAATACTATTTCAATTTTTTTTAAAGAAAATTAAATGAAAGGAATAATAAAAAAAAGTTTATAAATTTAGTTTTTTGTACAGTTATTTTTTAGGTTTTTCAATCGGTTTCTTTGCATCCATTTTAGGCTTAAGGACTGGAGGTGTTTCAGGTTTTCCTTTTAACATTTTAGAAGATTTACTCAATTCGTTTTTATATGCCTCATTAAAAGCTTTATTTCTATCTTCTATGCTCACACTTGGATTCTTTGCTTTCTCTAGTGTTTTTCGATATTTTCGGACTTTTCTAACCGGTTTTGGATATTTTAAGTATTTTTGATATGCATAAATGTATCCCATTATTATCAAGGTTGCAGAAATTGCAGCAACTGTTAAGATAAGGATCAATAATGCCTCTCCTGCGGGTCTAATAACGCTAATTGTTACTTCGTAGTTTTCAAATTCGTAATTATCTCCATAGAAAGCAGTTATCTTAATTTTAAAAGTGCCTTCTGCTATATTTTCGAAAACGACCTCATAGACGCCATTATTATCTCCATCTGTAAGAATTCCGTTCCCAAGATCGCCACTATAAGACACAACTGCGCCTTTAATAAGTCCCCCAAAATCTAAATCGTGTAAAACGATTCTAAGTCTCACATTATCTCCTGGTTTAGCAGTTAGTGTTGAACTACCATCTTCAGTTGTAACATTTGTTAAAATACGCCTAATTTCAATTCGAAGGTCTTCTGATTGGAACATATGATTTTCTTTTTCTGCAGAGATAGCAATTAATCTTACTCCAATATCCAATAGACTTGTGTTGAAAATGTATGAATATTGTTTGTATGTACTATCTTCATTCAAACTATCAGAAATAGCGCCAAACATTTCAACCGTAGCGTTTTCAATGTGATTACCATTTAGGTCAGTATACTTAATAGTTATATTCAAGATTTTATTAATAGCAATATCTATGGAAGGATCACCAGTTTTATCTTCTCCATCTAAATAAACTTCTAATAAGGTTTTTCTCTCAGTTATTTCAGTAATAAAACGGATACTTTGAGGATTATAATTCGATAGATTGGCTAAAATTGATAAATAATCTACTCCTAACCCTAATTCAGAAGCATTCAACAGAAAGCTATATTGTTCACGAATAGAGTCTTCTATTAACGGTTCTAATAATCCTCCTCCCGTTAGCTTTATTGAAGCTCCACTTAAATGGTTTGATGAAGCATCGTTAAATGTTACTGTAATATTAATTTTCTGCCAGAATTCAATTGAAACTAGGTCATCCTCATTTTTCTTGGTACCATTTATGTATAATTCTAAAAATGAGGCTTTCTCAGTTATAAACACTCTTATCGGAATTGATTGTGGTTGATATCTATCAGCTTCTACGGTTATAATCATAGAATACAACTTATCTGCTTGATATCCGGGACCAGAAGCATTACAAGTCAGTGTGTAAACGCCTTGAGTAATCATAGAAAAGAAAGATTCACCAGCCCAATTAGTAGAAAGATTTGAAGCTACAATCCCCATACCGCTATAAACTTCAGTATAGTTAAATTGAATTGTGAAATTCTGCTCAAAAGGAACGCTATCAAGATAATCATTATCAACGACAAGAAGAGTGTTTTTAATGATGTCAATCGTAATGTTTACTTCACTACTCACATAACTAGGAGAATTAGCAAATACGGTTATAGTATTATTACCTGCATTAGGGGCTCCAGTTACATTGAACTCGAAAAAGTAATAACCCGGGCTTATTTCACTGAAATATTGTATTGTTGTTGGATGCGTAAAGTTATATGTATATACATTTGCGTTTTCTATGGCATCAAAGTTTTCTAAATCGGAAAATGTAACTCTTAGGTTTAAAATTGAACCATCAGCTATATTTTCATAATATTCAATGTCGGGGATTAGAGTCGAATAATGAGTAACTTGAAATTTCTTAACCATAACTCCAGTTTCGTTTAAACTAAACGACGAATAAGAATTATTCCATGTGATAATCACTTCATATTCTCCAACTTCATACTCTGGTGGTGTTGAGGGTATTTGAAATGGATTAAACTTTAGATCTCCATTGGAATCAACTGAAGCAATTTGATTTCTCTCTGTCCATAGCGAGCCATTTGGATACCTTATTTGAAGATGAGCATTTGTATTTTGAATATAACTTGAAACTTCAGGAGAATTTCTGATTTTTGCAGTTATATTAATGTATTCTCCGCTTAGAAAACTATTATTTGGAACCCAACTCCCAGTTGCATTGTTGAAAATATTTAATTCCTCACAATAATTTGGTGATGTAGCTTCGAATTTCCAAAAGCCATCTGGATTAGGAGAAATTGAATCTACTGGTATTGATAACCTCCCTGGTATTGAATCGTCACACAAGCTTAAAATATTAGTAGATGGATTTTCAGGCTCGAAGACGTTTGTTAAAATAACATCTGTTGGATAGTTTAATATCATTTCTGATTCTGAATATCCCGTTGGAATAGCGATAAATCCATAAGTTTCCCAATTTACTGAACTTTCATTTTCCACAGAAAAAACAGTACCTAAGGATCCAACATTAGTTTCATAGTTCGTATCGGGAGTATGTTTCACGCCATACAAATTTAAATTTGTCTTCAGATCCATACTATAAGGACCTAACTCTCCTACATCGGTACTACTAAAATTGGCAAAGATATTTGTAGTTTCCCAATTACCCTCAATTTCAACAATTCCTTTACCCCAATCGATATCTCCTACAGCAGTTTGGTTCATAATCAATCCAATATAGGATGGAAGAACCTCAGCTTCGACATTCAATTCTACATTATCAACGTATATCCTCTGGTAATCATCGTTAGCAAAACCAGAAAAATTTCCCCCTCCAACACATTCTAAAACAAGACTTATATCCAATATTGAATTGTTTAGGGGTTCATTTGGAAAAACGTTCGATGAATTGGTCCAAATGGTTTGAGGGATTGAAAAACTATGCCAATTATTTACCCCATATTGTAGTAATGTATAAGTCCCAATTGAATAAACCCTTTTACTATTCAAATATATAGAAAATGCCCACGAATTAAACTGTGCTAAGTGATTTGGATAAAGGTCAAAATTTAAACTACTATCTATTATTTTTCCCCTAGGTATTTGTATAGAACTACTCCACCAGCAGCTATCGTCAGGATCGTATGTACTCCACGGAGGAATATAAGTATCATCATCATCCATTCTTAATTCCAGACAGTTCTGACCTCCTATATTTGACAAATAATTGCCGCTCATTGGATTAACGCCATATCCAGTATCGTTATTTCCAAATGTCCAGTCTTGAAAACTATTGGAAATCCATGTTGTATCATTTTCACCTGCTGCTGCAGATCCATCATCTGCGCCGTAATTAAATGTGCCATTATTCCAATTGCGATTATCTGTCAAATCATTAATTTCTGCGCTTAATTTATAGCCATTCCAACCGCTTCCTAATGGAATATCAACCATATCATATCCTGCTTCACCAAAACCAACAAGTAAATCATAATCAGTTCTATTTGCCCAATGAGTTAAATTCCATGGCGCTCCTATCCCACTGAAAGTGTTATCATAAGATAAATCTTGTGCATTTAGCGAGTTTTCAGGATTTAGATCGCTTCTTTGAGAATAAGCATTATCGATAACATTTAGGGAGTTAAGACCAATATTCAAGAAGCTAAGCACTGAAAGAGTGACTGTTAATAAACATATTACTGCTAATCGATTTTGTTTTTTCTGATTTGTGGTTCTCATTCTTGATTAGCACCTCCTTTTTTTTCGATATTCTTCGGTACTTCAAGTGATTTCTTCTTTTCTATTTTGTCTATTTGAATGGTGCTTTCTGAGGGTTTGCCTTTAAGAAATTTATTTGACTTTCCAATTTCATCCTTAAACCTGACATCAAATAAATCTTTACGAGGTGTTATATTAACCTTTGGATCTTTCGTCTTTCGTAGAGTTTTCCCATATTTTCTTACTTTTCTCACTTGTTTAGGATATTGTAGTACTCTTTTATATAATATGAGATAACTAGTTAATGAGATTAAAATAATCGAAGCTGTAATCAAAAGAATTATAAAAATCCAGAAATCATCCGGAGCTCTAGTAACTATAATTGTAATTTCATACCTTTGAAAATCATAAACATCTCCTTTACTAGCGGTTACCGTCAAAGTATACGATCCAACTGGCTTACTTGGTAAAGTGACCTCGTAGATCCCGTTAGAGCCCAAATCTGTGAGGATTCCTTCTCCAAATTGCCATCGATAAGATACATTTGCATTTGTTATCATTCCCCCAAAATCTATATCGAATAACATAACTCGAATTTGAATCTGCCTTCCTGATTGAACTGTAATTATTGATTCTCCAGATTCAGTAGTGATATTTGTTTTTATTCGTTGAACATTGATTCTAAGATTATCAGTTTGAAGCTGAAAGTTTGCTTTTGTAGCAGAAAGAGTAATGACTCTTACTCCAACATCTATTTGAGTCGTATTTAAGATAAAGGAGTATTGTTCATACATTAAATTCTCACTTAATACTTCATTAAAATCGCCAGAAAGTTGGACTAATGCTTCTTGTACGTGTTGATGATTTCTATCTAAATATTTTACCGTAATGTTTAACTCCTGAGTAATAATAATATCTGTTGTTGGATCGTCTGTAACATTAAGCCCATCGAATAAGATTTGGATACTTGTCAACTTCTCTATAATTTCTACTATGAATGGGATAGACTGGGGTTCAAAATTAACTAGTTGAGCAAACATGTTAAGATTTTCTATTCCTTGCCCTAAATCAGTAGCATTTAAAATTACTGTATATTGATTATATAAAACATCTTCGTTTAGCAAGTAAGAAAAAGTCCCACCTGTTATATTTATCGTTGCCCCACTCAATGGATTTGAATAAATATCTCTAAAAAAGACTGTAATATTTAGACTTTCTCTCACATCTACCGAATATATATCATTAGGCTGAATTGGGGTATTATTAACTAAAAGGTCCAAGGAAGTTTTTAATTCCGTAATAAAAACTTTTACTTCGATGGATTTAGCTTCATACTGATAAGAGTCTACATAAATACTTAGCGCGTAAAGCTGACCTGCGATGTTTCCTATTGTATTACAAGTTAGATTATAAAATCCTTGAGAAATCCAGATGAATTGGTAATTTCCGGACCAATCGGTTGAAAGAGTTTCAGCATCTACTCCTAAGCCAGAATACTTCTCAGTATAGTTAAGTTGTATCGTAAAATTCTGTTCAAAGGGCACATCACTTATGAAATCATTATCTACCTCAAGTTCCGTTTCTCTTATCAATTTAATTGTTATATTAGCGACTTTATTTAAATAATTAGATGAATTGGCGTAAATCAATAAGGAATTATTCCCTAAGTTTCCTCCTCCTACATTGAATTCTAGAAAATAATAACCCGGACTTATTTCACTTAAATATTGCTTTATGGCTGGATTGGTATAATTATATGTATATACTATGGCATTTGTTATTGGGGTACCACTAATTAAATCTGAGAATGATACCTTTAAATTAAATGTGGAATCTTCGATTATGTCTTCATAGAAAGTATTATCTGGAGTAAATTCAGATTCATGGATAATCCTAAACTTTTGAATAATAATCCCCGTCTCATTTAGACCATATCCTGAATGAGTGTTATTCCAAGTTATTATTGCTTCATATTCTCCAACTTCATAGTTCGGAGGATTTAGTGGTATTTGAAATAGATTAAAATACACATTACCATTGGAATCAACTGAAGCAATTTGACTCTGATCTGACCAGAGTGTGCCATTTGGGAATCGAATTTGGAGACAAGCTTTTGTATTTTGAATATAGTTCGAAATTTCAGGAGAATTTAAAATTTTTGACGAGATATTTACATAACTTCCGCTTAAAATATTGTTACTTTCGACCCATACTCCAGAGGCGTTGTGATAAACAGTCAAATCGTCGCAGTAATTCGGACTAATCGCTTCAAATTTCCAAAACCCATCCGGAGTTGCTGATATCGTATTTACTGGGATAGATAGAACTCCGGGAGTTGAATCATCGCATTGACTTAAAACATCTAAAGCGGGATTCTGAGGTTCAAATACTGAGGTAATTATTACATCTGTCGGAAAATTAATCTTTAGTTCCGTTTCTTCGTATCTTGTAGGAACTTTAACTCTGCCATAACATAGCCAATCAACTTCACTTCCGTTATCAACTTCAAAATTCACTCCTAATGATGCCACATTAGTTTCATAATTACTTTCAGGAGTATTTTTTCTCGCATGAAGGTTTATATTTGTTTGAAGATCAATATTAAAAGCTCCTAATTCGCCAACATCATCGCTACTAAAATTAGTATATACTTTTCCATCAACACTTTGCCATTCACTTTCAATTTCTACTGTTCCTTTACCCCAACTAACATCTTGCACCGATGTATCATTTATTTTTAATTCTATGTCAGAAGGTTGAGCTTCAGCTTTAGTTATCAATTCAATATTATCAACGAGAACTTGTTGGTAATCTGTATTTTCACCATCCTCGAATCCATAACCAGCGCTAGTTGCAGTATATTCTAAAGCAATTTCGATTTCTATTGTTGAGTCATTTAAATAATTGGTTGAATATACATTGGAAGTGTTTATCCAAAGACCTTGAGGCGCTGTAAAACTATGCCATTGATTTTGGCCTCGCTGTTTTAAAGTAAATAATCCTTCAGAGAAGACTTGTATCCCGTTTATAAACAATCTGAACTCCCAAGAATTAAAACTAATTATATGAATCGGATTAACTTGGAACTTCAACCAACTATCAATAACCCTGCCCCTTGGTATGTGAATAGTACTAACCCATGAGCTCTTGTCTCCCGTGTCATACCAATAGCGATCACCGCCAGCACCACTATACCACCATCCATCCATTCTTAGTTCTAGGGAATCGTGGTTTTGAGTGTTAACTGGTGTTATTGAATTCTCATCAAGGTAATTTCCTGACATTACATTTGAGCTACCAACGATATTTTCTTGAAAAGTCCAATTTTGATATCTATTTGCTATATACAATGAATCATTAGCCCCAGTAGCGTACGTATTATTATCACCAAAATGAAAAGTGCCATTATTCCAATTTCTCGTATCGTACAAATTATTAATTGAAGATTCAAGTTTTTGTCCCATCCAATCGCTATCTAATGGGATATCTACAAGGTCATAAGAATTGTTACCAAAATTAGCTGACAGGTCATAATCAGTACGATTTGCCCAATGAGTGATATTCCAAGGGGCAGCTATACCATCATATGTATTATCAACTGAGATATCATTTCCTTTTGGTTCTACTGAGGGTTCCTCAATATCAATGCCATTTAAATTACCTGGATTGGATTGTAAGTTTGTTACGAATGCGCTAATTGCAATAATACTCAAAAGAGCTAAAAGAGCATATAATTTTTTATTTTTGGTTCGAATAATATTCATATTCTAATGCCTTTTTTTAATAATATTTTTAAAATTCTCTAAAAAAAGATTTTAATATGAATAATATGTAACAACCTTCATTTAAATGAATTCAGTTATAACGATATTAATAAATTAGTAATTTGATAAGAACTAAGTTTTCTAGAACATAAAAAATAGTGTGAAATTAAAAAAAATATTATTTTGGCAATTCTCCTTCTTTTTTACTCAGTAATTTGTCTTTCATAACTGGTTCATTCTTCGGAGAACCTTTTAAAAACTTGTCTGTTTTCTTTAATTCAGTATTGTAGTCTTTGCCAAATGCAGTCTTTTGACTAACTATGCCAACACCCGGAGTTTTATCACTAGATAGCGTTTTTCTATACTTTCTGACTTTTCTTATGGGAACAGGATATTTCAAATAAGTTTGATAAGCAATTAGGTAAGCTGCTAGAACTGTAGCACCCATTACTGCGATAATGAATAATCCCACAAATAACCAATTTTCTGATATGGGATCTGGGAAAGTTTCAGTATAAGACACATATAGATAAACATTTTTTATCGAAACAGTTATGTTATTATCTAATCCAAAATCTTCAGCTAGGTATACTTGGATTGAGAGCGTAAAGTTTTCATAAGGTAACACTATTTCTTTAATATCATATCCTCCAGATCTAGCTAGTTGAAAGGAAGATGAATAAACATAATCTATTAAGCTAATAGTTGTAGCAAATTTTCTTTCATTAATATATATCCTAATTTGAGAATTTTGAGATGAAACTGTCCAATTTTTATCGATTTTGTATTCAAAATTAAGATTAGCATCAACAATTTTAATGTTAGAACCAGATATATCTTCTAGTTCTTGAGTCCATGAGCCCGTGGTAAATTGATCGATCTTTTTCTCATATGAAAGTGTTAAATTTATTGATTTAAATAATAATGAATTCCATTGGTCTTCGTCTGCTCCGTATTCATTATCTTCACAGTAGATATCAATTCCCATTGTTATTGTAAAATTATAATCGTCAGTACTTAAAACCGCTGATAACAAGCTAATTAAGACCTCTTCAGGCACAGCATCCATAATAGTATCTGTAATACTGGGAGTTGAAGGACTATCTCTCCCTAAATCAACCGTTTGATAGTGTGCTAACTGATATTCTTGAGTGTTATCAATATCCGAAATTAAAATATAGAATTCAGCAAAATCACCAATTGCGTAAGCATCCAATCCTGTATCACCATTCCTATCAATACCAGCACCGGTTATTGCATGAGGTGAAACAGTCACAGTAGCGTTATAAACTACTTCTAACGATGCGGAAGTGAAAATATAATTAGACATATTTACTGGCATTTGAATATTTCTTTTCCAGTGAATACTAGGCGTATTACGAGTTTGGTTTATACTTTCATCCCAGTAGTGGTATACTTCAGCTCCAGCAGAAGTTATAGTATATGCATCTGGAAAAACAGGTCTATTAGGATTTCGAAAAACAGACCAATCTGAACTATTTAAAGCTTCATCAATTTTTATGACTCCTGAATCCCCCACTATTTTATAATTCACTTGGTTCATACCTGTAGACGCATATATATCTGATACATCTCCTTGAATACTTGGATACCAAGTTGGTCCAATTGGATCATCAAAGGTTGGGTTATCAAGCCACAGAACATTCGAGTAAACGACTGTCCTTGAGGGTTTAATTATTAACTGTTCTTCCCTAACGGCGTTATTGGGTGATAATAAAATAGGTAGCATCATCAAGAAAACAAGTGGTATTATTAAATAAAGGCTATGTATTTTCTTCATTTTAATCCCTTACGACAATTTATAATATTATAGGTATAAATATGATTTGGCATACTTACTTTAAAAATTGAATTTCATCATTTATTTATTTTTGTCTTCTAAAAAAATTGATTTTGATAAGAAGTAGAAATAAAAAAAAAGTCGTCTTATTTCGGGTTGAATTTTCAATTTACGATTCTGGCAACTTGGGTTTTACTATCTTTTCACTCGAAGGAGCGCCTTTTAATAATTTGGATGATTTATTTAGTTCCTCTTGATAACCCTTATTAAACGCCCTTTTACGCTCTATAATCTTCACATCTGGACTCTTCGTGTTTGTTAAAGTTTTCCCAAATTTTCTAACTTTTCTCACAGCAACTGGATATCTCCAGACTTTTATATAAGCAATTAATAACGCACCAAGAACAGTTGCGCCTATAGCGGCTAAAATGAAAAATCCTAATGCAAACCATGGATCGTTGATAGGATCTGGAAATGTTTCGCTATAAGATATTATAAGTATTACTTCGTCGATAGAGATTGTTATATCTCGATCCAGACTGAATTCATCCGCGATAAAGACTTGAATCGAAACACTTATGTTAATATCCACATTCAGCAAATTCGTTATATTAAAGCCCCCTATTTTAGCAAATTGGAAATCATCTGGGGCTAAACTTAATTTTAAAGTCTCTGAATGTAGTTTATCATTGATTAAAACGCGGATTTCTGAGTTAGGCGAAAGAGAAGTAGGCCAAGATTGATCGATCATGTATTTAAAACTAAGATTACCCTCTTTAATTTTAATATTTGTCCCAGCTATTTGATTCCCTATTTGGGTAAAAGAAATTGCTGAAGATTTGTCCATTTTTTTTTCATAGGTAAATGTCAAATCACAGGATTTAATTAACAGTGAATACCAGACATCTAACTCATACCCCGGGTAGTTGTCTTCACTATCAACATCGATCCCTAAAGTGATTGTAAAATTATGATTATCGTGTCTTAGCACTTGAGTTAACGCAAAAATTAAGACATCTTCATCTACGGTTGTCATATTAGTGTCACTCATATAATTTCTCGTTGAGGAATCGTAAACTCGCCGACCCGCATAACCTAGTCCTAAATGAAGTGTTTTATTATACGCTATTTCGTAGGATTCAATGTTATTTAAATCAGATATTTCAACGTAAAATCGAGTGAAGTCGAATAATGAAGCATATCCCCCTTCGGCAAAGGGAGGATGATCAGTTGGAGTTTCGATATCAGTGTCCGCACTACCATTAACCACTGCATTTATCGATGCAGATGTAATCACGTAATCAGACATATCAACAGGTAGGGTCAAATTTCTCTTCCACAAAGCTGCCGCGAGATTTGCTGTTTGGTCGCCAGAATTCGGAAAATCTCCACTTGAATCTTCGTCGTATACATGTGAAACATTACATCCAAATTCATTAATTTCATAAGTCAATGGTAATGGTCTAATAGAGTGATTAAATAATGTCCAATCGGCGCTGGTAGGTGTTCCAGAAACTTCTGAAAATGTTCTTATGTCGCCATTTACTTGGTAATTTGCTTGTTCAGAACTAATAGAAGCGCTAAGATCAGAAGCATCCCCTTCAACACTCGAAAACCATGGAGCTCCTGCATCTTCAAAATCTGAGTTTAAAAGCCATTCCTCATTATTATGATGTTCGACATATGAAATATGAATTAGCGCGTTTTTTTCTGTATCTGTAGTTAAGAAACTGTTGAATATTAATCCTAACGTTAATGGAATTAAAAAGATTAGGAGAGGCTTCAAAATTCTCTTAATTTTTTTTTTAGAGATCATGATTATTTCCCTCCTCCTTCAGGTTTAGATAAGTTATCAGATATCTCTGGTTTAGTTTTAACTACTTTATCAAAGTTCGTTTTAGTTTCTGTGGGTTTTCCCTTTAATTGTTTTGAAGTCTTATTCAATTCTTTTCTATATTCTTCCTTAAAGCTATCTTTACGTTCAGTGATTTCTTTCGATGGATTTTTAGGATTTCTTAAAGTACTCCTATAATTTCTAACCTTTCTCACAGGTTTAGGAAACCGAAGAATTTTGTAATACGCAATAAAATAACCACCGATGCAAATTCCAGCAATAATTGCGGCAGCTAACAATATTCTAAATATTAACGGTTCGGGATTACCGCCAGGGTCGATTATAGTCTCAGTATATGAAATTTCAAGAAACACATCATCAATTGAGAAAATGTAAGTGCTACTTAACCCAAATTCATCCGCAAGAAAAAGTTGTAGGCTAAGATTTAAAACTTCGTAAGGAAATGTAATATCGATAAGATTAAATCCTCCGATTTTAGCTTCATTAAAAGATTCATTTGCCGTGGTTAATTTAATTGTCTCTGAATGTTGCTTATTGTTAATAAAAATCCTTATTTCTGAATTTGACGAAAGATCAACCGACCATAACTCACTGACTTTATATCTAAATTTTAGATTAGATTCAGTAACCTTCACATTAGACCCATTTATTTCTGGAGCATTCTGATTCCATGAAATAGAAGAGAGTTGATCGATTTTTTTCTCGTAATTAAAGGTTAAATTAGCAGATTTAATAAGTAAGGAATAAAATGTATCACGATCTGCTTGATTATAATTATCCTCGCAATAGATATCGATCCCAAGAGTGATTCCAAAATTATATGAATCTGCTTCTAAAGCTTTCGTCAGATAAAATATAAGTGTAGGTTCATCTACAGTTGACATAATTGTATCATATAAATAATCATATACACCTGTAGTTTGACGGTCTTGATCACCAATTCCCAAATCAACAGTCTGGAAGTACGCCACTTCGTAAAGGTTAATGTAGTCTAAGTTTGAAAATTTAACATAAAAGCGAGCGTAATCGTAATAAGTAGCAAAATAACCAGCACCATCGTAACTCAAATCATCAGTTGGAGTTTCAAGATTGGTATCCCCACTTCCATTTACTATTGCCGTTAAAGAAGCTGAGGTTATAATGTAATCAGACATATCAACAGGCATCGTGATATTTCTCCTCCAATGTACACTCGGACGATTTCGAGATTGATCAGTATTTTCTTGAAATTCGTGTGATGCTTCACATCCATTCTCATTTATCTCGTGCGTTCCATCGGGTAAAATAAAATATGTATTGTTAAATTCATCCCAATCTGAAACTAAAGGTGTATTAGTTACGTTCGAATAAACACCATATCCTCCCAAAACTTCATAGTTGGCAAACCCTGAGCCTGTGGACGCAGAAATATCCGATAAATCACCATTACGAGTTGAAAACCAAGTAGGTTCGATAGGATCTTCAAATCCTGAATTATTAAGCCAATTTTGAGGAGGGTGTGTGATGGTCTCTGAAGGTTTTATCGTTAAAGTTTGTTCTTCTATTAAGCGATCAGAAGGTGCAATAACTGGAAACATAGCAAAAGTGATAATAACCATTAAAAGAAAATACAATGGAAATTTTTTCTTATTAGTAATCCTCAATCCCAAGTTTTTTCACTTTTTGTTTAATTTTTAAATATCTTAGATATAAATAAGACTAGCTAGACTTATAATTGTTGATGATATAAAAACTAAATTTTAGAATATTCTTTTTTTTTTTCTCTTCATTGATTAAATTTATTTGAATAAATTACTTAAGACTTAATTATATATATTTCAATTTCATTACTAAAGATATAAAAAAATCGAGAGAAACCAATATGATTCAAGGAATATTAACATTTCAGTTTAAACTTAATCAGAATGAAACCACTGGTGAGATTAACCCAGAATTTAGTCCAATTCAACTGGTATTTGCAAACAACAAATTCGAGGAGAATAATTTTGCCGGTTTGATTGTGGAGAACGATATATTTGGAAACTTTTATCAGCACACCGTTGGAATTTTTAGCACAAAATACGGCTTCAATAATTATTATACGGGGCGCTTGAAAGAAACTCCTTATCAAGTGTATTCGTATTTCAAACAGCTCACTGATGGAACTCAGTATCTTACTATATCTTTGTTTGAATTAGATGATGAGATCGAATTATTTGAAGATTTAATCAAAGATATGGCAGGCAGATTAGATACGATTTATGAAAAATTAACTAAGGCTGCAAATACTAAACAATTAGACTTAATCTCTAACGTTAATGTTCGCCTTAAGAACGAATTAAAATATACGATATTTCAAGTTGAAAGGTTAAGTAAATTAGATAAACTTCAGAAAGTGTCTTTAATCTACAACAGCAATGAGCGGTTAAAAATTTTAGAAATATTAAGGGAACGCCCGGCTGCTAAAAGTGAAATTAAAAGCATTGTTGAACAAATGAAACCGACTGTCAATATTGATATCCTATTAAGGCCATTTTTAGAATTAAATTTAATAAGGCGTGATTGGATAAAAGGCGAGAAAGATAAAAAAACTGGAGTTATAACAAATCAAGGAGAATATATATTTTTGGTTAAAGATATAATATTTGCCCGCGTTCCTAACGAAAATCTATTAAAACATTTTAAAGAGACAAGCAATGAATTGTTACCTTTATACAGGCAAAAATCTGTAGATTACTTCGCAGCATATGATCCATACGAAGAACCCCTCGAAAATACTCAAAGACTGGCTTCAATACTATTAAATCCTGACGTTTATGACTTTTTCGTTCTCATGCGATCTAACCATTATCCTTTAGATAAAATTCCAAAAATCTTTTCGGAATTCGCTGTTACAGAGATTTTACTCGACAATTTAAAGAAATTGAATGTTATCACCGAGATAAAGGACGAAAATAAAAGAAGTTGGATATGTTTGCTGACAGATATTAAACCCTTAACAATTTTTCCAGAGTATCTATTGCCAAAAATTAGAGAAGCTTTTAGAAGAGAGGAAGAAGACGAAAAAGCAGGCAAAATCACATTTGAAATTGCTAAAAAAGCGTTAAATCTATTGGAAATATCTTATCCAGAAAAAGTCACATTTTAAATCTTCAATTAAATAGAAAGAGATGAAAAAGAAAATGTATTTATTTAAAGAAAAGGATGAAGTAGAAATTCCTTATACGTGCAAATTGTGTTTAAAAGAAATTCCTTTCAAAATAACTAAAAGCGAATACCAATCAACTAATAAATTTCCGATTACTAAACAATTAACTCATGGAGATCCTGCCCACAAACTTATAGTTCATTTTAATCAATATTTAGAAGTCGAAAACTTCGAAGTAGAAGAGATACTTGAAAAGGAAGATGTTTCGTTCTCAAAAGATCTTACAAGGCAAGTTTTAAGCGAGATAGATCTTAATGACGAAGAAATTGAATTATACTTTCGAATAACTGGACGTGAAGCCGTAAGCATCGGCGAGATGGCTATTTTAACTGGGAATTCTAA
>JAHQWP010000113.1 GCA_029856235.1 Promethearchaeia archaeon | reverse complement strand
AGTTTTTCTGTTACTTCCATAGATTCCAACCTGAAGGCGTGTAAGAATTCTTGTAACTCATCTCCTTGATCAATGGAGATAATTTTACACCTATGATAACGAGAGTCCTGAATTAAATCCCGTTGTAACTCTTGTGCTACTCTAGAGCTAATAAATCTCTTCCTTACAGGAGATTTCGACCCCTTCCAAATAAATATTCTTCTGAGGTCTTCTCTTATAATAATTAACACCTGTTCTGGACTTAAATAATTCTGAAGCTCTTCGGGTTTAACATTTAACTTTTTTCGTTCTCCTGTGTTTTCAAGGTCATATACTATGAACTCTTCGTAGCTTTCAGTCATATATCTACACACTTTTATGTTTGAATCAGTATTTAGGTTTTATATTTAACTAGGGTTTAATTTAACTAAAATAGTCTTCTACCAAAATATAAAATTTCCATAATAAAAATGTATTCAAAAAGAAGATAAAAATGCTTTTAACAAACTAAACCAATAAAAAAAACTAAAAAAAAGATTTTAATCTCTTATTACATATATTATCTAATTTCTATTTTCTTCTTTTTCATGATGTAGCATAATTACGATTCCCAACACTAACATAGCAGAATCATCGTCTAAATCTGGAGACATTTGGATTCCAAAGGTATTTTTCAGAAGACTCTTCCAAAGTTTTTTGCGAATCTCGGCAACCTCCTTACCGTCTTTAAGGATTTTAAATTTGAGTGTCATGATGTTTCCTTTCATCTCAAAGACTCTATTTTCGTTCGGATCCTCAAACCAATAGCTTGGTTTAATCGAGACGATTTTCCTTTTAAGTTGTCCAATAAATTTATCATCTTCTTTCTCTCCTCCTTTATAAAATCTATAGGTTGAACGAAGGGAGATAATCTTTTCTTGAATAGTTAAAATAGGTACATCATCAAGGTCCCTTATTCGATAAGTATTACCAATTTTTATTAAATTTCCACGAAAAGTTCCTAATAATTCATTTTCTAAATTCCTTATTTCACCTTTGTCCGTTAAAGAAACCATTTTTTCGCGAAGCATAAATTCTCTCGTTTTTTGAAGTGACATACTTTTCTCTCCTAATCTTTATTTTAAAGTTTTAAATGTAATATTAAAATTCGACTTTAAATATTTTTGCCCTTTATAAAAATTGGACTAAATAGAATTTATAAATAGGAGAATCTACAAATAATATAACAAACCAACTAAACTTCTTAATAAATAATCACTATATGGAGGTAAATCATCATAAGCTTAGTTTATAACACAGACGGGTATTTCTGTGAAGGCGAAGTGGAAAGAGATTGGAAATATAAAATGGATTCAGGGAAGATCATTCTAACTGACAAAGAGCTATCACTTATGAAAAAATCAAAAATAAGCCTTACCGAATTGGGGACTTCAGTTGACGATTTCAAAGAAGGTTTCGTGATTCCGTTAACTCATATTAAAAAATCTCACAATGAATTAGTCCAGGGAATTTATATCGTAAAAATTGAGACCAGAGATGGTCATTTATTCTCAATAACGACAGCGAATGCAAAAAATTTAGGAAAAGATGGGAGTATACGCATAAATGAATTGATAAATTCGACAACCATACTCGCAAACAATAGAAGAAACATGTCCCCAAGCACTAATGTTTCAAAAATAGAGCAGGATCCTAATATTTGTAGTTATTGTGGAGAAGAATTCGATCCAAGTTGGAAATTCTGTAGAAATTGTGGAAATAAAATATAAATAAAAAGATTTATATGATTGGCAAACAAAAAAAAATCTTGGAAATATCCTAATCACATTCGACGACGTGGACCTCCAAATGGACCAGGACGTCTTCCACGACCAAAAGGAACACCTATCATCCCCCCACCGCTAGCATCGTGCATCACATTATCAATAGATAAAACAAAACCTAATAAAATTCTTCTGTCAGTTTCATTATCTAAAATTCTTAGAGCATATCTATCAGCAAAGTCAAAAATTCCCCCGAGGAAGACATCTCTCCACCGATCAGCTTTATCTATTTCTGCTACTAATTTTCCTGTAGTTAAATCGTAGATTTTAAACGACCAGCCAAAGAAATCTCCATCGGCTTCAAACCAACGCGTACCGAGCGGGTCTTCTAAATAAAATTTAGATTTAAAGAATGTTAGTATTTTCTTTTTAATTCTTGCTATAAGTTCCCCTTCAGGAGTTTTTAAATCCTGAGCACCGCGAGCAGAAACTATCTTACTGTGAATAGTGGCAACGACGGTACCATCTAATTCTTGAAGTTCAACTCGTCGTCTTATACTAAAAAGTATTCGATTCATACGACCAATAAGTTTACCTTCTTCATCCATAATATCGCCGTAACCCATATCCCACATGCGTTCTTTAATTACGTAATAGTTTCGGTTTAAATCAAAAAGATCACTGTTTTCTATAGGATGTTGACTTGGGGTAGAGGTTAAGCTAATTTTTTCATCCTTTTTAACCGCTTGTTTAACTGATCGTAAATCTGTGCCGCATTTTTCGCAGAATTTTTGGGACTCACCATCAACGGGATCCCCACAATTCGGACAATTCATAAAATCAACTATAATAATTTTATATTTTAATTATGTTTTAATCATCAATAATCAATTTAGTCTAATAAATGTAAGGATAGCTGGGAAATTCTACATACAGTATAAAGAAATGTTTTAATTAAACTAAGATTTTAAATATAGTATATCAAAGAAGTGGGAAAAAAATGTCAACTAAATCAACGATACCCAGTTTATTAAAAATTAAGGATTATGTGACGCTAACAGGAACCACAATCGGTATAATCGCCTTGATATGTGGTTCTTTTGGAGCCCGAGATGCTGTATCTTTAGGTTTTTTTTTAGTCTCAATTACATTAGGGACTGATTTAATAGATGGATATATCGCGAGGAAAACTGGAACAGTAAACGAGATAGGAAAAGAACTTGATTCATTAAGCGATTCACTTACATTTGGCATAGTACCAGCTGTTTTAACTTTTCAAGCATTTAAAACTGGGACAATTTACGATTATATTCTCATAATCGGTTGTATATGCTTCGCGTTAGGTGCGGTTTTGAGGTTAGCAAGATTTAATATTATAGCAGATCCTGGTTATACAGGGGTACCAACGCCAGTAAGTTGTCTTCTAATGATCGGTTACTTTTATAGTAACTATTTCCATGCGTTTGCATTGGGTGGTTTGAATCACCCTTTCTTAGACTTTTCCTATTATTTTGCACCTTTCCTTTTAATCTTTATTGGGTGGTTAAATATCACTACTCATATTAAATTTGGTGAAAAAGGTAAAAGTGTCTATGTTATTTTTATACTATTTGCTCCCTTATCCCCCATATTCGGTCTTATTGGAATCTTGAATCCGATACCGCTAGTGTCCATTACGGTTTCAGTGATTTTTTTAATGTTTCTTATTCTTTTATTTGGATGGGTACTCTTACATTCGATTATACTTAATCTACTTGCTAAAAAAAAGAAGAATAAATGAGAATATAGGAATGTAATCAAATTATTAACAAAAATAGTATTCATTTTTCTACAATATGTGATTCTCCCATTCTTCAATACTCTCAATGATATGGTTAATATCTGTATCGTTGAGATGGCCTAAATGAGTTTTATATTGATTGATTTTACTCCTTATCTTATGTAGGGTTACGCTGAATCCCTTCTTTTCCAATATCAAATCTGCAATAGTTTCCATTTCTTTACTGAATTCTTCTCCATTAAGTTTGTGGAGTTTTTGTATTAAATCTTTAAAAGCGTTCTTGATAAGAACTGCTGCGTCTTCATCTGATTTAATGGTTTCTATTGTCTTCTTAGGTGCTGAATTAGTATCAATTGGCTTAACAGGTTTTTCAATTTTTCTCTGGAGTTTTTCCGTTACGTTTGGGATTTTTTCGTTTGTTTTAACCTCATCCGAAGCTTGAGTTTTGATACTAACTGGTATTTCAATAGATGGAGGACCAGGTTTTTTCTGGAGTGTTTTAAAGTGAGCTGAAGTAATTGGGGTTGAAGTTTTTATTCTCTTACCTTCTATGGGGGCGCTAATGCCGAGAGATCTTGGGGTTTCATGTAAACTAGAACTAGCAGTATCCCAAACGGCGTTAACAACAAAAAGGAATAATTTAATCAGAGATTTATTACTTGTTGCATATCCTATAAAATCTTTCTGTGAATTTTGCGAATCTCCTCTTAGCATTCCAACAAGAAAATAGTTATCGTCGCTTTTACAAATAATAACATTATCGTTTTTAAGAGTCCGATACTCGAGGTTTTTATGTTCTTTTATTGTCTTAACA
>JAHQWP010000112.1 GCA_029856235.1 Promethearchaeia archaeon | reverse complement strand
CGTCGAGATTTGTTGCTACTGAATTTCCATTTACATAAAGTGTAAATGATTCAGATTTATCTTGATTGTTCTGAATAATTAGGATAAACTGAGCAGTTACGCCTTGTTCTATAATTTCAGGAAAAGACACGCTTAGTATTTCATACTTTGGTATTATTTCAACATTGAATTGTATATTATAGAAAATTGTGCTACCTTTTGAAATTTCCATTGTTATATTAATACTACTACCCTCGATAGCAGAATAGTTCAAAACGAAATACATCGTTCTGATTTCCTTTTCGTATAAAAATATTTCTTCCTTTAAAATTACGGAATCATCCTGAATATAACTGATATTAAAGGTTTGTGTATTATTGGGTAAGAAATTAGTTAGTTTCATAGAAACGAAAGCGCTTTCTCCATTTACTACTGAACTTTCGTAAATAAAACTTGAGTAATCGAATGAATGTCCAATATTTATGCTTTGGTTTATTTCTAAATAGATTATATTCCCTTCTTTGAATTTAAAGTTAATGTTGTGAGAGCCGATAACAGCATCAAAAATAGTTGTTAAGTTAAACGTCACGTTCGTTAATACATTAGAGATAAAAGTTATATTTTGAACCTCAACAACGATTTCGGTTCCTCCTATGGAAGCAGTTAGGTTAACATCTTTCGAACGAGTGTTGTTAATAGGAATTGTGATATTTATTATAGGTCCTTGATATAGAATCTGAGGTAGCCCTAGAATAGGTAAGTTTACTAAGCCAGAAATTACATTAAAATGTTTTAATATATGAGATGTACCAAAATTAGTAGAGTTGGCAAAAATTTGAAGATAATAGCCATTTCCTATTTCCAAGCTGTCAGTAATATCATATAATAATGTAGTAGATGTATCCGTAATTTGTTGTGTTATTGTATCAAATATTATTTCCTTAGGGTTTTTGAATATGTAATTAATAGAAGCATCATCAATCTTGTATTCAACTGTAAATGTTTCATATTGATCGGTTGTCGTGTTAAAATAGTTATCTGTTTTTATGTAAGAATAAATGCTTGTAATATTTAGTGTGTCTTGATTAAATATAAAATCTGGAATGAGATCAGTCACATTATAAAACGAATCTAACCTCGTACTATTGTAAACTTTAAACGCTTCTAAATAAGCTTCGCACAATTTAAGGTTAATATATAAGTCTTTATCATTATCAACGGGATCTATTGATTTTCTATAAGAATTAACAGAAGTATCGTAAAAGGAACTTTCAAAAGTATCATATAATTGCCACGCTCTATCATAGTAAGTAAGATTTCCCGTATATTCAAAAAGCTTTAAACATGCTAACATCATTATAGAGTTTGATTCCAATTCTACATTTTCCATACTTCCTAGCGAGATTCCAAGCCAATCTGAATCGCGGAATTTTTCATAAGATCCCGAATCCCATAACTCCTCCATTTTGTCAAATAGGAATGTAGCATTTTTAAGGTACGTAGAGTCGTTTCGCATTCCTGATTCTTTCCAATATTCTAGAAGCGTTATAATTCCCAAAGCATTAGTTTGTAAGTATTTAAAGGTGCTTCCAGCTTCAGAAGACCAATCGTTTAATCCATAATACTCAAAACCTCCATAAGTATTATCCCATAACTCGTTTAAGAGTTTGTCTATAGTGATGTTGGCTAATTCATAAGCCCTATTCTTAATGGTATTATCTAAATTAAGTTCGTCATAAATCCGGCGAATTTCAAGCGCAGCCAATGTAGCGTACATATTGCTTTCTGCGTATTTATTTGTTGTAGAGTTATGATCATAGAAACCTTCGTAAGTATTGTCCCAAAATTGAGAAGAATTGATTAAATGAAACGCTTCTTCAATGGAGTCCTTAGGGTAGATACTATTAATGCTAAAGCTGTTAATTTCAGCTCCAATATTATCAATTAACAGAAATATTGGCATTAGATTATCAATTAAATAACGAGTGTCGTCAAATATTTGACCCGTAGTGTTATCAAATGAACTTACGAACCCATAATCATTTGGATCAACGCTATTTTGATACCATAACGGAGAATCTCTTAATTTCAGATATAAATCAAAGGTATCAAATGCATCGGTAGCATCCTTCAGCAATGTTTTATATAAAAGCAAATTGTCAACAGAGTAAATTTTATCGTCAGTTACTACTCCAAGACTATTACCTTTTCTATAATATGTTTCTATACCCATGTCAAATTCGGATTTGTACTTAGAATTAAAAAAATTCCATTTTTTGGTAAAATTAACTTTAAAAGGATCTACAAAAATTTCTGGACCTGCGGATAGACTAATGTCGGTTATATCAAGATTTTTATTATCAAGAGAGAAATTTTCACTCTCATTCTTGCTATCATAAAATAGGTTATCGTTAAAATAGAAAACATTGAAAACAAACAAAATAAGGAAGAAAACACAGAAAAGAATTTTGGCGTTTCCATTTCTCTTTTTCCTTTTTAATCTCAAAGCAAAAGTGTTATTGTAATTCATAATAAATCTACATGCGATTTAAATTATTTTTTAATATTGATATATTTTTTAGAAAAATGTTCTTCTCTTTAAAATTTTTTTCTGAAAATCTCTGGAATTCAAGGATATTTTGACTTTAATTTTTATTATTTGTTATCAATATAGTCTAAAATTTCTGAAATTAATACTCTCTTTTGTTCCATTGTATCTCTATATCTGATAGTGATGGTGTTATCATCTAGTGAATCGTAATCTATTGTAATACAAAATGGTGTCCCTAACTCATCTTGTCTTCTATATCTCTTACCAATTGATCCTGCAGAATCAAAAAAAGAAGTGATTCTATGATCTAATAATAATTTGTGTATTTTTTTTGCTAGATTCAGGATATTTTCTTTATTTTTCACTAATGGAAATACAGCAACAAGGTTAGGAGCAAGTTGGGCGTTTAAATTTAGGACTATTCGTTCGTCCACTATGTTAAAAGTAGTTTCGAGAAGAGTATAAATAATTCTATCCGGACCGAATGCAATTTCAAGTATTTGTGGAATTTCCTTTGAGTTTGGGTCTGTTCCCATTGAAATCTTAAAGTTTTGATTAGAAAATTCCTCGTGTCTTTTCAAATCGTAGTCTGTTCTATCGTGAATCCCGCAAATTTCAACCCATCCAAATTGCTTAGTGTTTATTTCTAAGTCCCAAGCATCATCAGCATAGTGAGCCATTTCATGAGGAGAGTGTTGCCTTAATCGAATCGATTCTTCTGGAAAACCCAACTTTGAAGTTAGATGATGACCTAAAAAGATACAATACGCAAAAGCTGGCTTTTTAAGAATTCCTTTATCGATAGCGTCTTTTAAAGCCATTTTTTTTGGTATTAAGGTTTTGTTTTCTTGAGATTTCCAATCCAATAAAGGTAGGAGATTATGTTTAATTTCATCGTATTCATCGAAATTTAATTCTTGCTCCTTTCCAATAAATAGCTGAATTTCGAATTGATCAAAAGCTCTCATTCGAAGAACTAACTGTCTAGGTGAAATCTCGTTCCTAAATGCTTTCCCGTATTGAAATACTTTTATAGGATATTGCCTACGTGCATCTTGATTTAACCGATTAAATAAAAGGTAAGTTGTAGTAGCGGTTTCTGGACGTAAAAAGGCTGTTATACCACTTCCAACAGAAGTTTGTAGCATTAGATTATATTCTTCAATTTTTTCAAAAAGCGTATCACATTTTGGACATTT
This sequence comes from Promethearchaeia archaeon, assembly GCA_029856235.1. GTDB lineage: Archaea > Asgardarchaeota > Lokiarchaeia > Sigyniarchaeales > SOKP01 > SOKP01. Next base: position 27,054 of record JAHQWP010000112.1, on the reverse strand, counting down.
TAATACGTGCTGTTGTGATAGTTTATTCATATCCTCAAAAGATAAACCATCAATAGAATGATCTGGAAGCTGTTCTTGAAGAAACTTATCTGCTCTTACCATTGTTTCGCATTTTTTACAACGAAAAACTGGATCAATAAATCGTTCTAAGTGACCAGATGCTTCCCATACTATTTTGGGTAAAATTTCTGGGCATTCAACTTCACTAAATCCATAAGCTCTAAGTTCACGTCTAAACATCGATAAGATGTTGTTTTTCAGAGCCTTTCCCGCTGGACCGTATGAATAAAACCCCGCTAAACCACCATAAATCTCTGGAGAAGGACCCCAAATAAAACCACGACGACGGAGTAACGAATTAAAAGTATCAATCTTATCCTCTATCTTCATTTTTATCAAATCCTTACTAAATTAGTTATTAGAATCATTGTTCCTATTTGTATTTTAAGATTATATGTTAGATTAAAGGTAGTAATCGGTTATTTTGAGATTCAAATTTTATAAAGTAAATTTTTATATAACTAAAAGATAGTATTATTATAATTTTAAGTTTTAAATTCAAATTAATTAACATAATAAAATTAATCCTTGATCTATCATGATTTTTCAAGACATCATTTTTCAATTTTTTACTATATGGGATGGTATTGAGTCAGGTCTTTATTACGCAATAGTAGGTTTTTATTTTCTAATATTTGCATACTTTCTATTAATGAGATATAGAGTTTCGAAAAAGTTATATTGGCTTTATTTTTCAGTTTTATTTCTATTTCTAGCCGCCGGGAGAGGTTTTTTTATTGTTTACTATTTTTACGCTCCCGAACTGTTTGGTACGATGAGTAATATAGAATTAGTTGGTATAATGATGTTATTATATCGATTAGCTACCTTTTCTACTTGGATGGGAATTGCTTGCTTAATGGGTGTATTTGGTACTCTAATTTTTCCCCCAATAACAGAAATGGGAGCTAGTTCTGACAAAACAGATATTAAAGCAAAAATTAAGAAAATTCTAAAAAATAAGAATTTAAGATTTTTACTTAAGATGTGTCTTATAGCGATCCCTATAATTGTTGCCATTCTAGCTTTGACATTACCAGATGCAGTTTTAATGGATCCAGATATAAGAGATCAATATGTTCCATCTTTTCAATTGGTAACTATTTTCGATTGGTACCCTGCGGGTAGAGCTGTCATTAACTTTATTCTCTTACCTTTAATGGTATTCTTAATTCCATTCATATTCGTATATTTAGCGCTAAAAACATTTGGAGTTTTAAGACGATCTTACGCTTTAAATGCAATAGGATTCTTTATCTATTTTTCTGGAAGAATAATTCAAGGATTACTAGAAACCTTTGGATTTCCTCATGTAAGAGCCATTTTACCCCCACTATTAATCTTACTATCGTTATTAATAATAGTTATTGCAAACAATTACGAACAACTTAGATAATTTTCTAATTTTTCTTTTTATCATTATTTTAAAAAATAATTTTAAATAAAATTTATTGTATTAGTTAGATATCCTTATACAACATTAAATAATTAAATTTAAATCAAAAGAGCTCATTTTATGTCGATCCATGGCAATCAATATATATTACCTTTATTTAACACCCCTCAAAGAATACCCCCCATTAACGAACATGATGAATTAGCGTTAGCATTTTATTTATTAACAAAAGATCTAAAGCCAAACGAGAAAATTGTATCTTTTTCTAGATTATTATGGCCATTCCTCTGTGTTCAAGGTGTTATTAGCACGCATATAATCTTAGATGGGTTAAATGTTTTTTCAAAAAAAGGTAAACTTTCTAATCCACCTCGACAACCTCTAATCGGGCATCTTTTAAGAAATATAGAGAATCGGACGCAGATTGAGCAGCTACAGAAAATAATTGAAGTTTTGAAATACACAGATAGTGAAGCAGAATCGTTAGGCGAAAGCGAAGAATCAGAGTTTCAGAAGCTAAAAATTAAGTCCTTAGTTAATCCAGAATTTCTTCAAACATTGGTAAATTTAATGCCCTTTACGGAATTTAAACCTGTCACAGATTATATGCCGCTAGAACCGAATTTTACGACTGAGCAAGCTTTAGAGATTGCAGATAAGTATCGGAATTCAGTTGATTATATGAAGGGCAATGCTTTAAGGTGGAACACCCAAATTGAATTAATTAGTAAAGAAGTTGATAAATGGCTAATTGAAGTTAATGTCCAATTAAAAGATATAAATTCCCGTTTCTCCTCTCAGATGACAAAAACATCCCAGACAATTGATTCCGGTCAAGTTAAAGATAAGATCGATTTAGAAGGCGATAAAATCGACCAATGGAAAGTTACCGAGAAAAGGAGAGTAATTGAAAATATTTCTGTCTTGTTTAAAACTGCAGAAAGACAGTTAGAAGATATTATCAAAAAGAATAAAAGCTTTACACAGACAGAAATACTAAAAGGTAAGGTTTTTAAGGATCTTACTAATCCTTTTGAAAATCACTTCAAGTTTTTGATAGACGAAGGGAATAACTTTATAAATTCAATTACAACCTTTACTCAGAAATACATGGAATTGAAAGAACGCGTTTTTGAAATTGACACCAAAGCAGAAAAAAAATTGGTAGAGCTCAAATCTTCATTAGACATGAAACTTCAAGATAGAGATAAAAACTTGTCTGCTTTTGAAGAAGAAAAACAAGAAAAAATTTCAGAAATAAAAGCTCTACAAAATAAGATTGAAGACTTCTATTCCCAAATAAAAGCTATTGTCCAATTAAAAAATGGAAATTGTCTGCAAGAAGCTCAAGATTTAGTGTCTTGGTCGTTAGTTGACAACCAATCCGAGTTGTTCTCTCGGCCAATAGTGTGGATCTATATGCCTTTATACGTTATGTTTGTTGAAAATGAGCAAATGATGGAAGAAAAAATGGTCTCAGTATTCCCTGGATTTGTTACAAGCGATCCGAACAACATTTATAAAGAAGTTTCTGGAGCAATGCTCAACTTAAAGCAAGCTGTTACTGAAAGAGTTGAAGAAGATATGGCGCTAAGATCAAATTTTGAATTTTCATGTGAAAGTAGGAATATTCTTGAGGATTCGAGTTTAAACAAGAAAATTCAACAAGGAATTTCAATTTTAAGGAGAAGCGCTATTATAAATGGCGATATGGAAAATAATATTAGAAGTAAATTAGATTCATTACTATCGCGTTAATATTTCTACTGAAGAATAATCGAGCAAAAAAACTTGATCTTTAAAAGAAGTTCGTAAAATCTAACAAGAGATTATATATAATATTTATTTCTAACTAACTCTTAATATATTTAGTAGATTAGTAATTTTTATGGTTTGTGGGATTTAAATCATGAAAAGGAAACTTAATTTAAAAAAATCGCATATTCGTAGCTTTTTTCTAGCATTTGAGAAAAAAGACATAACAAAAAAAGAAATAGAGGACGATCTGCTTACAAAGGGTTTAGAATACATTCAGATGAAACTTCCCGTTTCTAAAATAACTCCTGAAGTTGAGGATATACTTAAGAAAAAAGTTGAACATAATATTCTCCAAGCGAAAATTAGGGAAGCTAATATGGAGGATTTAGAGAGTGTTATGTATTTATATAATCGAAGTTGGTTAGTTTCTAGTACACCATTTAGAGCTATAACGAAAGAAACTTTACGAATAATTTTTGAATATCCAGAAACATTATTTTTGATAGCTAAAGCATATGGATCTGACGCTGCTTTTGTTATACTTGATTATGAGGGTTCGAATAAAGAATATGGGATTATTGCTGGTCTTGGAGTTCTACCCCGTTTTCAAAGGAAGGGGCTTGGAACCGTAATAGGATTGGCAGCGTGGAATTACTTTAAAAAAAAAGGCGTAAAAGAATTGAGATGCGAAGTGTATAAAGATAATAAAGTCTCATATGATTTTATCAAATCAATTGGATTCGTAGAATATGCTAGGAAAACATACAAAAGTGAAGATTTTTATACAGACTCGTAAACCTATTAAATTGAGATCAGCAGAGGTGGAAATTTTACGTTAAAGCTAAAAAGTATAGTAATTGTAAAGGGATTCTCAATTTTAGTAATCCTTATTTCGAATTCTTTAAATTATTGGCTAGTTTTCGGAGACGAGTTAAAAAACATTTATGGTTTTATTATTACTATTTTAGAGGTTATAGGCCCATCTTTATATATTTTTGTTGGATCTCTCTCAATTTCATTCACTTTAAATAAAAAAATGGGAACCTATCCCGAAAAGATATATCGAAATAAAATCCTAAAACAGGCTCTGTTTCTAATTATATTAGGATGTTTATATAACGTAATATTAAATCCGAACCTTGGATTTCCAGTCAATCTCTGGGGTTGGAACATCCTCGTTTTTTTAGGATTCTCCCAAATTTTATGTTATTTAGCATATAGATTAGTACGATGGGCAAGACTTGTAATCGGCTTAAGTATAATTTTTTTAACATCTGGATATCGCTCTTTACTATTTCTCGCTAAAGATGCTAATATGATTATGGAAGTAATACATTTTATAACAGTATCTCCCTATCCCAATTATTCACCGCTACCATTTGCTTCAATCTCTTTTTTTGCTGCTGTTTTCGGAGAATTTATGTTTGAATCTATTGCTTTAGATTCAAACAGGGCAAGTTTACACCTAACTCACTCTATTATAAAATATGGTTTAGTTTTATTGGTATGTGGATTGTTTCTTCCATTTATTGATATTGGTCTAGTTGTTGGGGTAGATAATTTTGACTCTTCTATATATCCTTTTCAAGAGTCAGTTCCCATATTAATAGCTCATAATGTGCCATATATCCCTGGATTGCCCTTATTTTTATTAAAAGGCACCCCCTCTAATCTTTTTGTGTTAATGGGATTAGCATTACTGATTATCGCATTATTTTTTTATTATTCAGATGTTTTACTTCAAAATGGTAAATTATTTCGGATTTTAAGAATCTATGGAAGACATTCAATAACGATTTTTTTCATTCAATTTATATTTATATTAGTTCTTTATCAAAAAACAACATTACTTCTGTTTTTTCCCTTTTTAATACTCTACATCACGATTTTGACTGCGTTATTTTTTTTATGGCAGAAAAAGAGTAAATCAATCCTTTCGCTAGATTGGATAATGGATAAATTAGGCGGGAAAACTAAAGATTAGATAAATTAAAATCATTGTCTTTTAATGAATTAATTTTTTCAGTTATTATGTTCTTATTGTAATTGTCATCTAATTTAGCAAAAAAGTCTTTTGCTCTTTCAAAATAGTCTATAGCTTGCTCAAACATTTGCTTAGAGACAAAAATATCTCCTAATTTATTTAGAATTTCTGAAGCCATCTTTGCGTTGTTTAAACTTTCAAAAATTTCTAGACTTTCTTCATAGTATAATATTGCTTTTTGTTCATCTTGGATGTAATCTTGAAAAATGGTTGCCACATGATATTTCATTTCACCTATCTTTGACTTATCTCCGAATTTTTGATAAATATCGTTTGAATAGCGATAATAATCAATAGCTTTACCATCTTCTCCTTTTAAGGAGTAAAATTTAGCGATCGCTTCTAAGACAATTCCTTCTTTAATATTTTCTTGAATTTCAAATGTTCTCACGGCCTCTAGGCTTTTCAGAAAGTAGTCTTCTGCTTCTAAATCGTTATCCCATAAAGAATATAAATGCCCTAAGTAAAGAAAACACTCCCATTCTAATTTTGTCTTTGTAAAAAGAGAAATTTGGTTTTTAATTGTATCAATTAGCTCTATTACACCTGTTAAACAATTGTAAGACTGATCATAATAGTCTTCTCCAAGATAATAATACAATTTTCCATACTTGATGCGTGTCTGGATAATCCCATATACATCCTCATTTTGAGTAAAAAACTCTAAATTTCTTTTCAATATTTTCTTAACGCGATCAAAGTCTTTTAATGAAAGCAAAACTTCAACTAAATTACTAGAACTTTTAATAGCTTCTACTTCCATATTTTCCTTTTCCGCAAGGTTTAATGCATCTTGATAATATTTGTAAGAGTGTTCTAAATCATTAATTAAATAATAAACGTTACCTAAGTTATTCAAAATTTGGATTTTCTTTATATTATCGCTAAGATCCTCTAAAGTGCTAAGAGCTCTATCAAAATGATAAATTGCTTGATCAAAAAATCCAGTTTCCTCGTGAATCAATCCTAATTCATTATGGCTTATAACCACATTTAAAAAATCTTTTTCCTCAAGAAAGTTTTCTAGAGCGAGGTCTAAATTTTTTAAAGCTTTTGGAAAATCTCGTTTTTTATAAAACAAACTTGCTTTCTTCAAAAGAAGATCGCCCATATTTTTTCCTAATTTTTCGCTCTCGGTAAGCTGTTCTTCCAGTTGAGTCAGCTCAAGTTCGATAGATTCGTCATCAATAACATTAATATCGAAAAAGTCTTCTTCTTCTTCTTCGGAATCGTTTGAATGGTATGAAACACCATCATAAGGAGTAAATAATCGGTTATTAGGTTCCTCGTCTATATTTGTAATTAAGGGTTTATTACAATTTCGGCAATAAGTCCAGTAACTCTCGATCGGCTTCTTACAGAATGGACAATTATTCATTTCAAAACGATGTTTTATTTATACTAGTTTAATTAAAAATGAAAATTCGTTCATTTATAATTTTTTAAAAACTGATTTAAAACTTGATTGCTATCTTGTATTTTCACAAATGTTAGTTTTTTCTACGGTTTATATATGTGGTTAACTCTTTATCTATTTCTTCCTCATTTAATCCTAAAGAATTTAATAGGATTCTTATCTGAAGAATTGAATTCTTAGCTTTTATTTTCTCAGCAATATTCAACGCTTTAATGTATGTATCCTTTGCTTGTTTCATTTCACCTTGATAGACCAAAATCTCCCCAACATAACTTAATCCCTTTAGAATTAACTCTGCATAATTCGAATCAATTGCTTTATTTGTTCCTTGCTTAAAATAAATAAGAGATTGATAAAAATCGTTTTCTTTTTTTTTTAGAATTCCTAAATTAAAATAGGAAACAATAATACCCTTAATATCTTCTAATTCCTTAAAAGCTTCAAGAGTTTTTGTATAAAGTTCAAAAACCACATCCCAATTTTCTTTTTTTTCATAAATTTGAATTAAATTACCTAAGCAGTCTAGTAAATTGTATATATCATTGTTATCGGAGCATATCGCACTACAATCAAGTAATATATCGCAAGCTTCATCATATTGGTTTAACTTGATAAAGCTGTTACCTATTCCTTTTAAGCAAGTGATTTGTTCTTGAACCTGTTTTAAATCGTCATATATTTCGAGAGCATTTTTATAGTATTCAATTGATTTCATGTAGTCACCCTTTTTAAAATATAGCGTACCCAATATCGCATAAACAGCTGCTTGCCCTAGACTATCTTTCTGTACTTGGAAATGTTTTAAACATTGTATATAATTCTTTTCGGCTTCTTTAAGTAGGTCTAGTTGTAGTTGAATTAACGCTATATCACTTAGTTCTCGGATATAGTTGGAGTCTTTACCAAATTCTTCCAATACCTTCAAATTAACTAATTTCTCTTTAAGTTTATCCTCTAATTCTTCTCGAGTATACTCGTCTCTATCTTCGTTCATATATAAGAAGGAAACTAATTGTTTTTAAACAAAATAAAACGAGTTATAGAAGTTCTTCTAAAATTTCTGCTGCGGTCTTTACACACTGGAAACATTTTTTTTCTAATAATTCATTTTGAGTGAAGTAAGCTATGCCTTCAGGAGTTGTTATGTCGCAACCAAGTATTTCCTTACACATCATCGAACCACTTTTTTCTTGAAAATGGTAAGAGAATTCACTTACTATTTGATAAGTCTTATCTTTCGCTTCAGTATCCTTACTTATTCCCATACCGTTTTTTAATCCAATTACCATGTATGCTCCAGTCACAGCACCGCAAGTTCTACCGCTACGTCCCATTCCTCCCCCAAATCCTGATGATATTTTCAAAGCTTTATCTGTATCCAATCCATAATGAGGTGCAAAAGCACCGAAGATTGATTGAGCACAATTAAAATTATCTCCGAAATATGAAAGAGCTTCTTCTATTCTTGACATTTAAAATAACTCAGTTATGTTTTGAATATTACATTTAAAACCTATAAGAAATATAAAATTTCTTATCTATTATATATTTAGAGAAAGATTAAGCAATTTTTATCTTGACATAGGTATTTTGTATGAAAGTTAAAGCAAGATTATTTGATAAACTTGAAGAAAATAAGGTTAAATGCCATGTATGTGCTAACGAATGTGTTATTCTACCAGATAAGGTAGGGATATGTAGGACAAGAAAGAATCTTGAAGGAGAATTATACTCTTTAACTTATGGTTCGATGATCTCCTCTGGTAGTTTAGATCCAATTGAAAAGAAACCTCTCTATCATTTCTGGCCAGGTGCTACGGCTTATTCGATTGCTTCAATTGGGTGTTCTTTTAAATGCCAAAATTGCCAAAATTGGTCTATTAGCCAAGCAAATCCAACAGATAACGGAAAAAATGGTTTTTATGACCTAAAGGGATATGAGGATCGCGGGATGTCGTTAGTTGAAATGACACCTGAACAATTAGTAGAGAAAGTCATTAAAAGTGGTGCGAAAACACTTGCCTATACCTATAATGAACCCCTTATATGGCATGAATGGATATTAGATACAACTAAATTGCTTAAGAAAGAAAATATAAGGACAATATTAGTAACTAATGGGTATTCTACGCTAGAAGCCACTAAAGAGTTGATAGAAGTCGGAATTGACGCGGCAAACATAGATATTAAATCTATGTCGGATGAGTTTTATAAAACTATTTGTGGCGTTAAATCAGTTCAACCTGTATTAGATACCGCAAAAAGATTTAAAAGTAGCGGGATTCATGTAGAAATCACAAACCTGATAATTCCTGATTTGAATGATAGTGATGCTGATATTGGGTTGCTCTCAAACTGGGTTGTTGAAAATCTTGGGGAAGACACTCCCGTCCACTTTTCAGCATATCATCCCGACTTCAAACAACCATCCTTGAAAAGAACACCATTTGAGACATTAGACCGAGCGTATAAACTCGCCAAAGAAAAAGGTATTAATTATGTGTATGTAGGGAACATAAGTCACGAAAAAGGAGGAAATACATACTGTCCAAACTGTAATCACTTAATATTAGAAAGGAGAGGATACCGATTTACAAAAATTGATATCACCGACTCAAAAACATGTCCAAATTGTCAATATGATTTAAGTAACGATATAAAGGGTGAGATTAATAAAAAACCATCTCACAGGTTTAACATCTTTTAAGTAAATTAAAATAATAATAAAAAAGATTAGTTATTTAAATCAAAAATATCCCGTTATTGAAACGCCTACAACTAACACTAAGAATGCTTGCAATATGCAGAACCCAGCGATTACAAGGGCAAAAATTGGCCACGATATTAATTTAGAAATTGCCATTAATGTCCCAATATAAAATTTTGCTGAGAGTGCGACAATAGCAAAAACGATTATAAACAGGATAACGAAGAATACTGTGGGATTCATAAAGATTCCTATGATTTCATAGGCTTCTCCCGGTAATGCTATTACAATAATAGCTACAACTGCACTTCCAGCCATAAGTCCGACAACGCTTGAGATGGGTATATCGTTCATGGGTTTTAAGAATGTTAGAACTCCCATAATAATCAAGAAGACAGAAGTAAAAATGCTTACTTCCCCACTTTGAAAACCTACACTTGGAGGTATATTATACAGCAACCCGGCAACTCCGCTTAAGATACTTAAAACGCCGACTACAAAACCCAAATAGGTTAAGACTTTTAAAAATTTTGTTAATTTAAAATCCCAATCTTCGATCTTCCTCTCTTTTACAGAACCTCTTCGTTTTGCTTCATATACCCCATAAATTAACCACATAATTCCCAGGATTAAAACAAAGAAACCAGCCATTTCTGCTAACGGATATAAAAAGCCTACTTTAAAGTCAAATTGATATATCAAAAATTTCACTTCTTTAAATTAATTTAAATTTATTATTAAGTTGAATAACACTATTTAAGTATTTATATTATATCTAGTCCAATTTTTAAATTACATTATATCCAAGAAGATTATGAAGAAAGAGTAAGTTTAATAATTATAATAGAAATGAAACTGACTTCTTCACATAATCTAAATAGATTTGAATTTCTTTGTTTTTTGTTTCATTATCCCAAGAATATTCTTTCTGCATAATTGCTGCTACTTTATCTGCTGCTTCAGACGCTCTTCGGTGATGTATCCAAAGCGACATCTCTGTTCTTCGACAGAATACATCAATTAAATGGGGTGATAACTCGTATCGTAACACATATAGAATCTCCGCCTGAATAAAATCGTTTTCATCGATAATTCGTTCTTTTAGAGACTCATCTTCTTTTATCATATCGAGGAGTTGGATCGCGCCTTTCCCGTATTGTTGATATAGGTGATCTGAGATTTCTTCATCTAATTTGACACCTGACTTTTCTAGTTCATCTAACCATTCATCTTTTTCGAGCGTAATTATAAATGGTTGTCTGGACCAATGTTTATCTTTATGGATATCGGGAAAAATTTTCTTTTCTTCTACATGTTCAAATAAATCTTCAGCCATTTCGCGCCATTCTGTTAGTTTTCCCCCTGTAATTGTAAGCAGATTATCGTCGGAGAAAAAGATTATATGTTTTCGCGATACTTCGCTTTCTGGCTTTCCTTTTTGCATTACTAACGGTCTGATTCCAGCATATGTAGAAAGAATATTTCCATAATCTAATTTTGCGGTCGGGAAGTATAACTTAACAGATTCAATTAAGTAATCTGCATCCTCTTTTTCACAAAATGGATTTGCCAGATCACCTTGATAATCGGTATCGGTTGTTCCTAAAAGTGTGTACTTTTTATTCCTCGGTATGACAAAAAAAAATCTGTTATCAATACTTGAGTAAAGACCACATGCCATGTTATTCTCTATATTTTCACGCTTATATAAAAGATGAACTCCTTTAGTTGGTCTAATTAACGGCTTTGGAATGGAATCAGGGTAATTTTCTATTAGATTATCTGTCCAGATACCTGTCGCATTTATTACTAAGCTACCCCGAATCTCAAAATCGGATTTTTTTTCTAGATCTTTACATTTAATCCCAACAATTTTCCCGTTGTTTTTGATATAACCAAAAACCTTACAGTAATTTATTGAATCTGCTCCTCTAATTATTGCTTCCTTCAAGATTTCGATGGTTAACCGAGCGTCGTCGATGTTTGTATCGTAATAAATTACGCCACCAAGAAGACCTTCTCTATTAAATTCGGGTTCAAGCTCATAAACTTCTTCAGCAGTGTATGATTTATTTTTTTTGAAATTCTTAAATTCGGATTTATCATCGCTTAAAAAATCATAAATTTTAGCAGCATTTTGTAAAATACGCTTTTTATACTTTCCTCCTTCTATATAGGGTATAAAAAAAGGAAGGGGTCTAACTAAATGGGGTATCTGAACCCTCATCCAATTTCTTTCACGAGTAGCACTTTTAACTAAATCCATTTCGCCATGTGTTATATATCTGAGCCCACCATGAGCCATTTTTGTACTTCTCGACGAAGTTCCTGCTGCGAAATCTTGCATATCTACTATAGCGACTTTTAAGTTTCTCATTGCTGCTTCTCTTGCTACTCCCGCTCCCGTTATCCCAGCTCCGATTATTACAACGTCATATTGAATTTCTTGCATGTTTGAAATGATTTTTTCTCTGTTTTTAAATGTCCAAGATTGATCAAATAATTTTTTTTCCAAATCTACCATTTTAACCATGTTTTGCAAATTATGGAAAATAAATAAGTTTACTTAATGTTTATATTACCGTTAATTCTGTTTTTATGAGATAAATAAATTGATATAGTTGTAATTTATATTTTTCATATGCTATAAGGTGATAAGAATAGTAAATTCAGAATTATTAAATTATATTAAATTAAAACTATCAAGTGGAAGTGCTATACCTGGAGATTGCCTGAAACTATTTGAAATTTATAAACAGCTCTCATCAGAGAATGCGGGATTAAGAGAAGAATTTGATGATATGGCCATGTTAGATATGAATTTCTTAGGGCAAATAATTATATCAGATGAAAACAAGAAATTTTGGCTTAAATTTAAAGAAGGAAAAGTAGATTATGGAGAAGGTGATGTCGTTAATCCTTCATTAACCTTTACAACCAAGATGAATACTTTTACTGGAATTGTTTTTGGAACAATTGAAATTTCTGGCGCGCATGAAACCGGAGATGTGAGCTTTAATGGTGGTAGTGAAGCTCTAATGGATCTTCAAGCAATTACATCCGTTTTGAACGATTTTTTACAAAGTATCTAATATTTTAAGTGATTAATACGCTCCCCAAAGCTGTCCAGACCTTCTTTGCGCCTTTCTTTTTAATGAAATAATGTTTAATTTTTCATCCATTTATGAAGTTCAATTTCGATAAATATAAAAAATTAATCTTCTAATAATTTTTGAAGAATCAGAGGCATAGAATAAATATCCCAATAATTGTGATCAATAATCTCTTTTACTAAACCTACATATTTTTGGGGTGTTTCTAAATACTTTTTGTAGCATAGTCCTACTAAACCACTTGGTAGTTCGTTTTCTCTTCTCAAGTTTAATAACCTTTCTTCCATTTCTGTAAGAGTGAAGCTCTCAAAGGACCCTTTATATTTCCTACGACAGTTATGGTATAAATCTATGTGATGTAATTTACTATTAAATCTCTCGTAAGGCTCTTCTTCTTCAGAGATCATGGGATTTTCGTCAAAAAAATAGAGAAACCGGTTCGCAATGTAAGGAATATCAAAACTTTTACCATTATAAGTAATAAAACACTTGTAATTTGGCAATATATCTGTTTTAAGATGTTCGCACATAGCAATTTCTTCTTCCAGATCTCTCGCGAATAAAATATGAATTTCAAACTTATTGTTTTTAAAATATCCTAGCCCTACCATGATTATTGGACTATCGTATAACCCTAAAGTCTCAATATCGAGAAAAAGTAATTCTTCTAAATCAAAACAAAAGGCAACATCCAAGTCGTAAATATTTTTGTTTCTGTATAACCTTCTGTACTCTTTGTTTTCTATAAGGTTTAAGACTCGGTGTGCTGAAAGGTTGTACTTCAAATTAATTCTTAAATCATATAATGACTTAACGCCTTTCCTATTAAGCTGGCGCTCCAAAGTTTCTCCAATATAATAAACTGTCTTTAAATTTCGAAGTATTTTTTTCTTTGAGAGAGACAATTTTAAATCGCATTGAAAATTGTCTTCTTTCCATATAATTTCCATGAACTGTCCCATGGAGTTACGCACAATGTTATGATTGCGAAAGATATCTTCGATTTTCTTATCCTTGTATTGATCTGCTATGTGAGTAATATCAAATGTTTCGAAATTGTAATAGTAGTCCATTGTCTATATTAAAAAATTTATTCTTTTTAATAACTTGATCGGTGTTAAATTATAGTAAAACTAAATAATAGAAGAAGATGCTTCAGTTTTAGTTTTTTGGGAAATATCTTCTAAAAATTAATGGTATAAAAAGATAAAAAGCTAATAATCTACTTTAGGTATTGTATCCTCAATTTCTCTACGAGGCGGTTTGTATTTAAAGAATCTACGAGATTCGCTATCTTCCAACACATAATTACTACCTCCTCCATGTATCATACAAAAGGGGTCAAATAAGCCGATTTCATTGGCGTATTGTCTTGTAAAGCCTCGTCCACCCATAGTTCTAAAGCAATGAATTGAGCTTTCGAATCCAAGTTCCGTGGAACTAATTTTTAAACCCATCGTGTTAGCAGCCATTAATTTTGAACCTGCTAATTCAGGATGTTTGTCTAACTGTCTTACATATTGGATCATAGCAGAAATTAACAAATTCAGTTCGCGGATTTTTCGAGAAATTGGAAATCGTATTACTTGATATTGATGTAGTCTTTGCTCAAACTGTCTGCGTTGGAGAGCGTATGCATGAGAGAAAAGTAATTTTTTCATAGTGTCCCCTAATGCTTCGGCACTTATAACTAATCTTTCTTCTGTTAGTTGATGGAAAGCAATATCTAATCCATGACCTTGAAGTAGATTTTCTTTTGGGAGCTCTACTCTATCAAATATTAATCGACTAACGAAAGCATCAGTCATACCATAGGTTCTTACCCGTGTACTTCGAAAATTTTTTAGTTGTTGCTTTTCTGTATCCACAACAGCTGCAGCTAATTGTCCGTTATTTAACCTTCCATATAGAATAATATAATCAGCAATCATGCCGTTCGTTATGAATAATTTCTTGCCTTTTGCAACAATCATGTCATCCCTTTCTTGTAGAGCTAATTCCATTCTGAAAATATCCGATCCTGCGTTAAATTCGGTCATAGCAGAAGCAGCAATTTTACCTTCTCTTGCTACGGGAATCAAAAATTTTTCTTTCTGTGCATCATTCGACGCATAATTGACAGGATTACAATAAAGTGTGCCTCCAGAAAGCCTACCCATTTCTACACTGTAATTTCCAGCAATATATCGCTCACTGTACTCACTCCATCTGCCACCACATATTGCATAGGCTATTAACGCGTTTCTTGTAATTCTTCCTACTTCATATTCATCGGTATTGAGGATTGTTGAATAATAGCCTTTATCGGATAATCTCTTCATTATATTAATTACAATATCTCTTTTTTTATCTTGAGTAGGTTCTTCTACGAGATAATTCAAATCTTCGAGCTTTCTGAATTCGGGATCGAGTTCTTTTTCAATAAATCCATACAGTTCTGCTAAGAATTCTTTTTCTTGAGCGTTAAGTACGGGATTGTTGAGTATATCTAGTTCAGGGATATATTTTTGAATTTTAATTTTTTCGAACTCTCTAATTCTTGTATCCATATTTATCATACTATTTCCTTAAAATATTAAAATTATCTTCAATAATCTAAATAGGAATCTTTTCCCATTATTTTGATGCAACAATAATTAGAAATCTTTTAATCGTAGTGAAATTAAAATATCATATCAATTAGATATATAAAATCTAATAATAAAAAAAAATTAATTAAAAGAAGCGAATAAAAAATGATAAAATTTAGCGATAAACAACTGAAGATCCCCAAAATGACTAAACCTGTGTATTTAGCGACTGTAGGAATGTCAAAATTTGACCGTGCTTTCCCTGAAACGCGAACAGAGGAGTTATGTGTCCAAGCGTTAACAGCAGCAGCTGATTTTGTCAATATGACACCTGCTGAATTGAAAAGTTTCATTCATACTGCTTATTACGGTCATTTTGCGGATCATTTTGGTGATCAATTATTAGGAGAAGCAGTCATTCACGATAGACTTGGTCTAGATCCATTAGGAACCATCGGTGTCAAAACGGGTGGAGCTACGGGAGGATCAACTATGTGGGAAGCAATAAAAACCGTTGCATCGGGGTATAGCGATTGTGCCCTTGCCTTAGGTTGGGAGAGAATGGATGAGGTTCCAACTGACGAAGGTAATCATCTGATTTCTGCAGCTGCAGATAAGGATTGGGAAACACCATTAGGTCATATTTATACTGGTTATTACGCTGTAATGGCTCAAAGATATTGGCAAATATTTGGTAAGGCAGAAAATTCTTTTAGAAATACTATGGCAGAAATTGCTGTAAAAAACCGTGGTTATGCGAGAATGAATCCTTACGCACATGGACCTATGGATATCACCGTTGAGGATGTAATCAATTCTCCTGTCATTGCTTATCCCTTACGTGCCTTGGATTGCTGTTTAATGAGCGTAGGATCTGCTTGTGGCGTTGTTTGCGATGAGAAAACCGCATATGAGATAACCGATAATCCTCTTCGAATTTGGATAGGTGCAGGAAGTCATACACTAAGGGTAGCTGATCGTCGTAATATGGAAATACCACTTTTACCAAACGAAAAACCAGGACAATACGATAATTTAGGGAAAAGATTTCCTGGGGCTGATAGGTATCCCGGTTTTAGCAGTTTTTTAGCTGCTCGTATGGCGGCTTATTATGCCTATAACATGACAGGAATTGTTGATCCAATTGATGATCTTGATGTTGTAGAACTCCATGATGCCTTCACAATTAGTGATATTCAAACTTATGAGGATATAGGCATTACACCTTATGGAGACGGGCGTAGTTATATTGAGTCTGGTAATGCATACCATACAAACCCAAACACCAAAAAACCAGGCAAATTACCTAGCAATTTATGTGGTGGGTTAATCGGTTGTATGCATGCTGTCGGAGCAACTGGTCTTATGCAAATTGCAGAAATTGGATATCACATATGGAATCGATGGGACGAAATTCATGAACCAGAAGAAAAATGGAAAGAATTTGGTCGTGAAAAACCAAAGGATTGGACAAGCCTTCAAGTAAAAGGGGCAAAAAGAGGTTTAGCAATAAGTCATGCTGGTGTGGGCTCTCATGTAACATGTACGATTTTAATGCATCCAGATAACTTAATTAAGGAGGAATAAAGAAAATGCCAAAAACTGAAGAAGAAAAAGGTTTTGTTTCTGTTATTAATGGAAGATACAAACCAAAAGGAAAATTTCATATTATTGAGGCAAATCAACCAATTTTTAACGAAGATACAGGAAAATTAGCTGGTGTTACAAATCCTAGAGATATGACTTATATCCACTCTTATGGTGGTGAAGCTGCCTTTTTTGAATCTCTTGGAAAGGGAAAATTGATGGCTACAAGATGCGATAATGATAAATGTGAATTCAAAGGATCAATCTACATGCCTTTCAGGATTTATTGCCCAGATTGCCTACGAAAAATGACTTTAATTGATTTTACTGAGAAAGCAAAATCTAGCGCTAAAATACATTCCTTCATTATAACCCATCGATCGGGAGCGTTTAATACCCTAAAAAAGCCAATTAAATTCATTAATATAGAATTTGATGATGTAGTCACAATATTAATGAGTTATCTATCGGTAGGAGAACCTGAACTAGAAAAACGCGTGGTACCAATTTTTAAAACAAATAATCCCACTTATACGATATTAGATCTCTCATTTGTTCCCAAAGGAACTTCCGAATCAGAACTACCTGAAGGATTTACTTTTTAAGTTTTAAAATTTTCTTATTTTTTTATAAATTCCTTTTAAAATATTTAATGAGTATAATCTTCTTTTAATAAATGAAAATTTTAGTGTATTGAGATTAAAAGAAAAAAAGAAAAAGAATTTAATCAATTTTTTATTGTCGATAAAGATGTAATATTTTTCTCGCTTCTTCAGGAGTAGCAATTTCTCTCCCTGCTATTCTCGCAACTTTAGCTGCCCATTCTACTTGTTCCCACGAGCCTTTAGCTAATGCCCCATCAATAGTACGGATATTATCTTCTAAACCAACCCTTATGTGTCCTCCCATTGCTGCAGCGCATAATCCTGCTTTAAATTGGTTTTTTGCAACCCCACACACACTCCAGCTAGCGTCAGGTGGTTTTAAATTAAGTAAATGTGCTAAATTTTCGAAAGAAAAAGGAACTCCTCCCAAAACTCCAAAAACAAATTGGAAGTGAAGAGGTGAATCCAGAATCACCTTCGCTTGTTTCTTTAGATGAAGAATGTTATACATACCTCCAAAGTCATATATTTCGATTTCTGGTTTGACTTGATTTTTTTTCATTGCTTTAGCGAATTTTTGAATCGTATCAAAAGTATTTGCGAATATAGCTTTAGCACCAAGTCCAACGGCTCCAGTTTTATGGTCTCCAACAGCAAAGTTCATTGAATTGGAATTTAACGACGCTATTGGAGGTTTAAATGTTATGATGGGAGCGATTCTTTGTTTATCAGTTACTATTAAGCTGATAGCAGAACTTAAGTTGATTAGAATATCCGGAGCCTTTTTTTTAATATTATCTAATACGGCTTTGATTATTTCTAATTCGTGCGTTGGATTGCCTATTTCTGGATTTCTTGCGTGAATGTGCACAATTGCTGCGCCTGCATCGAAGCATTTTTTTGCTTCATCACCAAATTCTTCTGCTGTATAAGGAACTGCAGGATTTTGAGATTTTACTGTCGCAGCACCAGTGAGTGCAGCAGTTATAACTAATTTGTCTGATAAATTTTCTTCTGACATTAATATCACATTTTAAAATTACTTTTATAACTTTCAATCATAGATTACTATTAAAAATAGATATCATTCAAATTAAATTGTTTTATATTCGTATTAAAATTTAATTAGAAGTTTTAAATAAATCCTAAATGAAATTCGATAAAT
Organism: Promethearchaeia archaeon; assembly: GCA_029856235.1. GTDB lineage: Archaea > Asgardarchaeota > Lokiarchaeia > Sigyniarchaeales > SOKP01 > SOKP01. The sequence goes on along the minus strand of JAHQWP010000112.1, from coordinate 8,632 downwards.
ATTGTAAAATTTATATAATAGAAAATATATTGTTGCTTGTTTAAATTCATATTTACAAGTAATAAATAAATGAGGAAATATTAATGAATCTTCGAGAGTTAGTTAAAAAACAAGCAGAAAAGTATAAAGACAAGATATTTTTATATTGGCAAGATATAGAAATTTCGTATTCGCAATTAGACGATTTTACAAATAAAGTAGCGAATTTTTTATATGATTTAGGTATTAGGAAAGGAGATAAAGTAAGTATTTACTTACCGAATATGCTTGAATATGTATATTTATATTTAGGAATTCCTAAACTGGGCGCAGTAACTGGCCCTGTAAATGCTCTGTTTAAACCTAGAGAAGTCAAATTTGTAGTTGGGCATTCTGAAGCAAAAGCTCTTATAACTATTCCTAAACTTATGCCAGTTGTAAATCAAATTAAGGGAGATCTTCCCAATTTAGAACACATCATCGTGATTGGAGAACCTACTGAAGGGACTTTAAATTATAGCGAACTAATGGAAAAAGCTTCAACTGATGATCCTCCTGAGGTTGAAATTGATGAAAAAGTAGACCCTGCTGCTATACTGTATACATCTGGAACTACTGGTTTTCCCAAAGGTGTATTACAAACTCATTTTAACATTAAAAGAAATGCTGAAATGCTTAAAGATTTCTTGAAAGCGAAAGAACATTTTCGATTTATGCTAATCTTACCATTATTTCATGTAAATGCTCAAATAGTTACCATTATGGGACCACTTGTAATAGGAGCAAGTTCTATCTTAACTTCCGGATTTTCGGCTCAAACCCATTGGGAGACTGTAGCTAAATACAAGGCTTCTACTTTTAGTTGTGTTCCCACTGTACTTTCAATTTTACTTAGAATGCCCCACGAAAATCTAGATTTATCGTCGTTAGAATTTGTGGTTTGTGGAGCTGCTCCTTTGCCTGTAGAGGTATTTCGAGCATTTGAAGAAATGTATAATTGTAAAGTAGTTGAGGGTTATGGCCTTACAGAAGGTACTTGCGCTTCTTCGGTTAATCCTTTGCCAACCGAGACCGAAGATAGGCGAAAAGTAGGGAGCATCGGTTTACCTTTACCTGGCAATGAAATGAAAATTGTAGACAGTGACGGTAAAGATCTTCCACCAAACACTAAAGGTGAAATTGTCGTCAAAGGCGATAATGTCATGAAAGAATATTTTAAAAATCCAGAAGCAAACGCTGAAACTCTTAAAGATGGATGGTTGTATACAGGAGACATAGGGCATATGGACGAGGATGGATTTTTTTATATAACTGATCGTAAAAAAGATATGATAATTCGTGGCGGGGAGAATATTTATCCCCGTGAAATCGAAGAAGTAATTTATTCTCATCCAGCAGTTTCACTGGGAACCGTTATTGGAGTACGTGACAAGATCTATGGAGAACTACCTAAAGCATTTGTAGTATTAAAAGAAGGAGAATCTCTTACTGAAGAAGAAATTATCGAATATTGTAAAAAACATCTCGCTGATTTTAAAGTACCAAAATATGTGGAATTTCGGGACTCTTTACCCCAAACTCCAACTGGAAAGATTATGAAACAACCACTGCGTGAAGAGGAAGAGTCTAAAACGGGTAAAATCTTTAGTAATTAATATTCTTTTAGAATTTCTAACCTTCCTAACTCTTTTTTTTTTCTATTTATAAAATATTCTATAATCTTCTTTAAATTCAAAATATATTATTAAAAGCCTTTAAGATGATTCAACCAATAATATAATTAATTTTTATAGCAAATTAAAAAAAAAGAGAAAGGGAAAAATGGATAAAGTTGCAATAGTTGGGTGTGCACAAACCCAATATGAAGCAGATAAAATAGATCTAACCTATTCTGAACTCGTATTCGAAGTTGTTAAGAAGCTTCACAACGATTTAGGAATAAATAATGACGATATTGGGTGCGTTATCACAGGTTCTAATGATTTTAATGACGGGAGAACAATTGCAAACATGGCAATACAAGATGCTGTAGGATCGGTAAGAAAAGCAGAATCAAGGGTTTCTGGGGATGGTGCTTTCGCATTTATGTACGGAGCTATGAGGATTTTATCAGAGTCATATGATACCGTATTAGTAGTCTCACATTGTAAATGTTCTGAAGTTAATCAATACCTCGTAAACAACACGATTTTTGATCCTTACTATCAACGGCACTTAGGTCTTGATCAAATTTCATCAGCTGGTTTAATGGCCAACATGTATATGAATAAATATGGTGTAACCGAAGAACAAGCTGCTAAAGTTGTGGTTAAAAACCGGAAAAATGCTCTCAACAACCCTTACGCACATTTGCAAGAAGAAGTTACTATTGAAGATGTAATGAAATCGAAGATGATAGCGTATCCTCTGAAAGAACTAGATTTTCCTCCATTTTCAGATGGAGCAGTTGCTATGCTTTTAGCAAAAGAAGATATCGCAAAAGAAATGACAGAAACTCCTATTTGGCTAAAAGGTTATGGAAGTTGTACTGATGCATATTACTTAGGAAATAGAAACATGACTGATTTAATTGGGTTAGAATTAGCAGCTAAGGAAGCCTATCGAATGGCAGGTATAAATAATCCTAAAGAAAATTTGGATGTGTGTGAAGTAAGCGAGAACTTTAGTGCTCACGAACTTATGATTTATGAAGCGTTGGGATTATGTGATAAAGGAGAAGGTGGTAAGTTCATAGAAGGTGGTGAAACAGAAATTAATGGAACAATCCCAGTAAATCCCTCTGGAGGTGTGCTATCCAGTAATCCGTCCATGGCTAATGGATTAGTTAGGGTAGCTGAGATTGTTTTACAACTACAAGGAAGAGCAGATAAAAGACAAATCTCGAATGCTAAAACAGGTCTTGCCTATGGTATGAACGGGATATGTTCTCAAGGAAATTGTGTTTTAATTTTTGGAGGTGAATGAAAATACCTAAACACGATGTAGCCGTTGTCGGCATAGGACAAACAAAATTTAGAAGCAAAAGAAGAGATGTAAATATTCCTGAGATGATTTACGAAGCAGTTAAGATGGCGCTTGACGATGCTCAACTCGAACCTAAAGATATAGATGCGTTGGTTATTGGGAATATGGATCATTTTGAAGGTATAAATTTTTCAGAATTGATGTGTGGGATTGAAGCAGCACCGGGTTATTTAAAACCAGTTGTAAAAGTAGCGACGGGTGGAACCACCGGTAGTTCTTTAGCAATTTGTGGTTATCACAACGTTGCTTCGGGCATTTATAACAATGTTTTAGTAATTGGTTGGGAAAAATTAAACGAAGGTGGAGCAACAACCGGTATAATTACCGCTTTCGATCCAGTATGGGAACGACCCTCCTTAGCTGGAGCGTTAGGACCATTAGCTCTTATGGCGGGTATGTACTCTGCGAAGTATGGAATTACAGCGGAACAAGCTGCAAAGGTCACAGTTAAAAATAGAAGTAACGCTGCTAACAATCCATTTGCTCACCTGCAGATGCCAAACATTACAATTGATTATGTTATGAGCTCACAAATGATCTCGTACCCATTAAGATTGCACGATTGCTGTCCTCAAAGCGAAGGTGCCTGTGCGCTTATTTATGCCAACGAAAATGAAACTAAAAAAATAACTGACAATCCTGCTTGGTTTCACGCGGTGGAAACGACTCATTATTATACATTTGGAACTGATGATAAAATGTACGATCTTCCTACCGCAACGATAGCATCAAAGAAGGCGTATAAAAAGGCTGGTATTAAAAATCCCGTGAAAGATTTAGATGTGGCAGAGATTTATGAACCTACGTCTTGGAGCGAGCTTTCTTGGACAGAAGCGTTAGGTTTCTGTAAACCTGGTGAAGGTGGAAAGTTATTGGACGAAGGAATAACTCAAATGAGTGGAGAATTCCCAGTTAATCCCTCGGGCGGAGTTTTGAGTACGAACCCCATTGGAGCTACGGCTTTAGTAAGAGTAGCAGAAGCTGCAACTCAAGTTATGGGGCGAGGTGAAAAAAGACAAGTTCCAGATGTCGAAAAAGCTCTCGCTATGGGTTTTGGTGGAAGTCTTTGGACTGAAATTCTAATATTAGGGAAGGAACCAATGAGGTGATAATATGAGTAGAAAAAAAGGTCAAGAAAAAATATTTGAAATTAAATGGAAAACGGATTTACCTTATAGATATTCGATTGGCAAATTAGCGGTAAAATTCTTTGAAGAATTAAAGAAAAATAAGAAGATAATGGGAAGTAAATGCTCAAAATGTGGCAAAGTACATTCTCCACCAAGAGCAGTATGTGTTGAATGTTTTATTGAGATGACTGTCGAGGATATGATTGAATTATCGCCGAGGGGTACTTTAGAAGGATTCACAGTCGTTAACTATCCATTTACAGACCCTACCACGGGAGGTTTACGCCCATTCCCTTACGGTTATGCTATATTTAAACTTGATGGTGCTGATACCTACACAATGCATTTCGTCGATGAAACTGACTACACTAAACTGAGGGTTGGTCAACGTGTTGAAGCAGTTTTTAAAGAAGAAAGAGAAGGTAACATAGGAGATATTTTATATTATAAAGTAGTAGAAAATGAGGAATGAAACCGAGGCTATGAATAATGAATCAAGAAATTGAGAAAAAGGTATTTCGAGGAAGGATTAAAGTTCCCTATAAACACACAGCAGGAGCATACGTTGAACGATTTATAACCGAAATCGGAAAAAACAATAAAATTTATGGAGTTAAATGTCCTAAGTGTAATAAGGTGTACGTTCCTCCTAAAATGATATGTTTTGAATGTTTTGAAAAGATGGAGGAGTGGGTTGAAATTGGAAATCAAGGAATTGTTAAAGGTTTTACTGTTATCACACATTCTACTCCAGTTATGCCTTTAGAGCCACCCTTTGCTTATGGAATTATCAGACTCGATGGTGCTGACACAGATTTTGTACATATCATAAACGAAAGCGATCCAGGAAAACTAAAAATAGGGATGAGAGTTAAAGCTGTTTTTAAAGAAAATCCAAGAAAAAGGATTTTGGATATCGAATATTTCGAGTCAATATAATAAAAAATTTATTCACTTTTTTTTTACATTTACTATAACTATTTAATTAAATTTATAAAATAAAATGAAAAACAATGGATGATAAAGCAGTTTTAATAGAAGAAAATGAGGATGGTTCAATTGTCACTATCAAAATGAACCGATTAAGCAAAAAAAATGCGATGAATTATGATTTAATGGTTGGAATTGAAAAAGCTATAGATCAAATTGAACGCACCAATGCCAGAGTAGTTATTATTACTGGGGGAGATGAATTCTTTAGTTCGGGAATAGATCTTAAATTTTTAACAGGACAAGAAAGAGATCCAGAGGGAGCAGTTCCTGATCTAAAAATACCTCGAAATTTTAGATATTTCGCAAATACATACCTCCATAGCATATTTACAAAAATTGCAAAGATGGAAAAACCCGTGATCGCTAAAATTAATGGATTTTGCTTCGGAATGGCATTTGAACTTGCTTTAGCATGCGACTTTCGATTTTGTACAGAATCTGCGCTATTTCATATGTTAGAAACAAAATTGGGCATGAATCCTGATGTGGGCGGAACAATTCGTTTAACTCGATTAGTAGGCATTCCAAATACGAAGGATATAATATTAACGGGTCGTAAGTTTGACGGAAATGAAGCGTATAGATTAGGAGTTGTAAATCGGGTTGTTAAAACTCATGATGCATTAGATTCAATTATTAAAATGTACACGGATGAATTAATTGATTCTGCTCCACTTGCAGTTGGTCTAAGTAAAAAATTGATTGATGATTGCTATGGAAAAGATGTCGCATTTGGTTTAGAACTTGAAACTCTCGTAAGTTCTCAATTACTTCAAACAAAGGATATGATAAATGGTGCTCTTGCGAGAATGTCAAAAACTAAACCAAAATGGAAATGGAAATGAGTTTGATAATATTTTTTTAATTTTTTTATATTTCATTTATTTAATTAGTATGTAAAAGCCAATTTTGCTATATTACCTATTCCTTTAGTATATTCAGGAAAATAAAACAGTTTTGAAAAGAAAGAAAGAAAAAACTAGGTTAATGTTAAATCTAAATGGATATCTGTAATCGGATAAGATATGCAAGGGTGGATAAAGCCAAAATTACTATCTACTTCTCTTATTTTTACTTCTGGAGGAATAAAAATCTTACCTGAAATCATTCTAGTTCGACAAAGAGCGCATTCACCAGAACGGCAAGCATTTGCAATCTTAATTTTATTTTTCATCGACCGTTCCAGACTATTCAATATTGGCTCTGTACATAATGCTTCAAACTCAATTTTCTCTTTGACAGCATTACTTCTATAATCTACAGTTATTTGAATTTTATTTGACGAATTTAATTCTTGAGGCCATCCTATAACTTTTGTGATGTCGTCAGGAGCTCCAAAGGCTTCGTAATAGACCCGATGTTGAGGAATTCCAAGAGCATTTAATTCTTCTTTTATAAATTCGTACATAGCTCGATTACCAACCACATAGAAATATTTATTGTCAATCGTTTCGATTTCATTTAATATCTTATCTCTTGTTATAAAACCACATTCGCCTTTCCAATTAGAATCGGGTTCTGAAAGAATATATCTCACTTTAATATTTGACCGTCTTCTTTGGATATCATCTAATTCTGCTCTAAACAATATATCTTGTTTAGTTAAACACCCAAAAATTAACCATACATTAAAGGGAAGTTTTTTCTCACTGATATCTCTCAACATTGATATGAATGGTGTTATTCCACTACCTCCAGCAATAAAAACCAAATTTTTTCCATGGAAAATTGGATTATAATAAAGATTTCCAAGTGGTTCTGTTGATTCCAAAACATCCCCTACTTTTAAGTTATCAATAAGGAATGGGCTAACAAAACCGTTTTCCTTGAGTTTTACACCTAATTCGTAGTAGGAAAGTTGATTTGGAGAGGAAGCTAGGGAAAATGCGCGCGAAGTTCGAACGCCATTAGTATCTACTACGAGTCCAATATATTGTCCTGCTCTAAAAGGAGCCAATGGTTTATTTGGTTTAGCAGAGATAAATCTAAACAATTTTGTATCTACCGAGAGGGATTCAACATCTGATACCTGTAATAATTGGTTACCAGGATGTATCCTATTGCATAAATTTTCTAAACCATCGTAATACCATGGTATAGGTTCGGCTTCCTCTTGCCATTTTTTTAACTTCTCAGCTTTCTGATATTTTTTAACGTCTTCCATTATTTCTTTTTCCATATCTCATAACCTCCCTTTAAATTTATCGCTTAAATACATTCCCGCACCCATCCTTCCACTAAGTAAACTTGTCGTAAATCCACCTCCAAAATTAGTCCAAGCACCCACTTGGTATAATCCAGGAATTGCGCCTCTGCTTTTCAACCGAAGGAGCGGACCATTTGTAATCTCTTGAGATGTTCCATAAATCGCACCTTCTATACTTTTGGAGTAGCGATAATATGTCAATGGAGTTGCTGCTTCCGCTACTTCAATGTAATCTCTAAATTCGGGACAAATTGTATTTTCGACTAAAGATATCATCCCATCAGTAATTTTATCTTTCATACTGAAATATTGATCTGGTGCAACATTTTGCCATAGCTTCCCCATCTGCAATGTAGTTAATACTATTTGTGTCGTTCCAAGTGGAGAAATCTCATCGTAAATATGATTGTAACATGCTGCAACCATGTATTTCGGTATTTCTAATTTAGTGAAATTCCCAAAAGCGTCATTCGCATCGTATGAATCATTAATGAAAGTTTCATGAGCAGTAAAACCTAACTCTTTATAGGAAGCATTTAATCCAATATACACGGAAAATCCTGAAGGTCCTATGTTTGGTGTGTAAATTTTTTTCTTATAATTATCAGATACTTCTTCTTGAGGCAACATCTTCATTGCTGTGCATATAGGATTTACATTTGATATTACAGCTTTACTCAAATATACATCACCACTAAGAAGTTTTACACCCTTTGCTTTTCCATCTTCAACAAGAATCTGATCAACTAAAGAATTATATCTGATTTCGCCACCTCGTTCTTCAAACGATTTAACCATAGCAGTTGTTAATGAATGCGATCTTCCAATTGGAAAAGCAGCTCCCCATTCTAAATAGAAAATTAGCATTGTAATATATATATAAGCATTCATTCTATCAGGTGGTAAGCCTACATATCCCCATAGTTGGGAAATCAATGCTATCAATTTTTCATCTTTAAAGAACTTGCTAAACAATTCTGATAATGTTATGCCCGAAATTCTCGGTATCCAGGGATGTTCTTTTAATATTTCAGCTGGCGAAAACTTACCACCCTTAGAAGCAATGTATTTTATGCCTTTTAAAACTGCTTTACACATATCCATGAACTTTTCAATGCCTTGTTTTTCAGATGGAAATAACTCTATCATTTTTTCTGAATACTCTTCAAGTCCAAGAGGAATCGTAACATCATAACCATCACTAAAGATGCTACGATAAAATTCGGGGACTTGGGCAAATTTTAATTTTTCTGGTACAACCCCCAACCTCTCTAAAAATCGATATAGACTACCTCTGTTA
>JAHQWP010000111.1 GCA_029856235.1 Promethearchaeia archaeon | reverse complement strand
TTAGTAATGCACTTTTTTCACATAGAATTCAATGAACTGTGCAGATGTATCAATTTTTTTACTCATTTTTAATAAATTGCATTTTTTTTAGTATATCTATTTAATAAAGCTAAAGTAATTAAAAATTTGTATTAACCTTATTTTCCTCTATACGACGGAAATTTTCCATATTTATTACTTTTGCCTTTAACCGTGATTCATTTGCTGCAAAAGCCATAAGATGGCTTTCTAAAGTTTCGTAAGCGTTTGTTAAAGGTTGAGCTTTAGTATTATGAAGTGTTTCTAAAAAAGCATCAACTAGAGCAAAATCACCTCCACCATGAGCAGAACCTTCAATTGTTAATTTTTCAGAAAAAATTACTTCTTTAGTACCTGAAAAATGATCAAACAATGTAATTTTTTGACCTGAATCAAAAAATTTACCAATAAGTGTGGCTTTAGTACCATCAATTCTTAGAGTTCGCCCCTCTCGTTCACTAAATCCGTGCATAGTTAAATTAGCTGTCACACTATTCTCAAATTCGATATTAACGACTTGGTGGTCAACAACATCGTTATCGCACTTATAAACGCATCTTCCATAAGGACTTGTTTTAAGAATTTCCATTTTCGTTTCATCGGAATAGTTTTCGATAACTTCTTCCGGGCGTCCAGAATAAAGCGGTTCCACTGGCCATCCTTTCCAATATCGCAATCGTTGTAAAAGTTTAATTACCTTACTTAAAGTAGTTAATAATCTTACGTGATTTTTTCTTAAATTAGCTAGAACTTTTAGCCCAAATTGATTAGTTTTTTCTAATATTTGGATTATAGGAATGATATCAATATATATTCTTGGAGCGTAGTACAAACAGGTTTTTTCTATAGGACATCCTTCTACACAGTACTTTGGAGAATTTTTAGGCGCATTGGAAGGTGTAAAATGCTTTAAACTTCCGAAGGAACTTATCTTTTTTGGTTTATCTCCAACCATCCAAAAAAGTAAATCTAAATCATGACAGCATTTTGCAAGTATCATCGGAGATGATAAATTTACATTTCTCCAGTTTCCCCTAACAAAACTGTGTGCCATGTGGTACCAGCTCACATTTTCTCGATGAGAAATATTTACAATGTTTCCTAATAATCCTTTTACAATAGTCTCTTTTACTGTTAAAAAAAAGTTTGTATACCTTAAAACATGGCCAATTCCTAATATTCCTCCTGTTTCTTCGACTTTATTGACAATCTTAGTGCAGCCCTCAAGAGTATGTGCCATGGGTTTTTCCAAAAGAACATTATACCCTTTATCAAGGGCTTTTAGAGTAGGTTCAACATGCATTTGGTCTTGGGTGCAAACGAAAACAACATCGGCGAATTTTTCTTCACCCAGAACCTCTTCCCAGCTGTTATACATTTGTTCTAAAGGTATATTATGAAGTCGGATGAATTCTTCCCTCCTAAATTGAATAGGTTCGGCGACAGCTATAAACTTTAATTTATCAGGAAATTTGAGAGCATAATTACCATATACATCCATCCCTCTATTACCAGCACCTATTAAAATCGCTGTAATTACATTTCCCATTTCTAATCCAATCCTTTAATCTCTTAGAACACTAGGAATTTTCCCTTCAATTAGTAAAAAATCTAATATAACTATTGCCGCTATAGATTCAACAACTACTATTGCTCGAGGAACTATGCAAGGATCGTGCCGCCCCTCGATTATTATATCGTCTTCTTCCATTGTTTTAATGTTAACTGTTTTTTGGATTTTTCCTATTGAAGGAGTTGGTTTTACAGCTACAGTAAATACAATTGGCATTCCGGTTGAAATTCCACCTATAATTCCGCCAGAATCGTTTTTAGTAGCTTTAATTTCACCATTTTTGATTGTCCATGGGTCGTTATGTTCTGAACCTTTCATTCTTGAAGCTCTAAATCCCGCACCAAACTCAATCCCCTTTACTGCTGGTATTGAAAAAACGCCTTTGCTGATGTTAGATTCTAGGCTGTTAAAAATTGGTCCTCCGATTCCAGGAGGAAGGTTATTAATTATGCAACGAATAGTACCACCAACAGAATCGTTAGCTTTTTTAGTAATCTCTATCAATTTTTCCATTTTTTTTGAAACTTCGAGATCCAACGCTCCCACTGGCGATTTTTTTCTCCGTTGGAGGAGAGGTTCGAGATCATTAATAGAATGATCTTCGTTATCTTCAACATTTCCTACACTTTTAGTGTATGCTAAGATTGAAACGTTGACCATACTCAATAATTGTTTAGCAATAGCTCCTGCCATGACAAATCCGGCAGTGATTCTTCCTGAAAACCTTCCAGAACCGCGATAATCTGCAAAACCACCAAATTTTTGCAAACTTACATAATCAGCATGAGAAGGCTTTAATAGATTTTTAGAACTTTCGTAGTTTGAAGAATCTACATCTTGATTCTTAATAATTAGACAAATAGGAGCACCTGTCGTTCTATCATTAAAAATTCCCGATAATACTTCTACTTTATCTTCTTCTTTACGGGCTGTAGTAAAACTCGATTGTCCTGGTTTTCTTTTGTTTAATTCGCGTTGGATATTATCTAGATCAATTTTTAATCCCGCAGGAGTTCCATCAATAACGACTCCAACCACTTTACCATGACTTTCGCCAAAAGAAGTAATTCTAAATTTCGTTCCTAATGTATTATCTCCCATTTTTATCATCCTATTTAGAATGCTAAAGCTCCAATCAACTATTTATTTCAATTATGATAATATGAGTAGTCTTCACTTATTATTTTTTATGAATCGTAATTATCATATCCTTTAAATCTAATAGTGTAAAAACGCTAAAAATAAAATAGAAATATAATAAAAGTCTTCTTTTATTTTAATTTAAGAACTTATAGTATTAATTTTTAAAACAGATCAATGAAACTAAAAATTTATCCGACAACAAAACTTCAAGGGGAGATTACTGCTCCGTCTTCTAAAAGTTATTCTCATCGTGCTTTTATAGCGTCTAGCCTTGCTAAAGAAGTATCCATAATTAAAAAACCTCTGATATCGGGGGATGTAAAAGTTACAATTGAAATTTTAAATATATTAGGTCATAGAATTACAAAGGTATCAGAAGACACCTATATGGTTAAAGGTAACTTAGGAAAAATAAAAATTATTAAAAAAGTTCTAGATTGTAAGAATTCTGGGACTTCTCTTCGGATTTTTTGCGCTTTAGCTTTGTTGATTGAGGGCGGGCTTACTTTTTCGGGAGAGTTTCTAAAAAGAAGGCGACCTATTATACCGTTACTAAAGGCTTTAGAATTCGTTGGGGGAAATTACGAATTATTTGATGAAACCTTAACGATCAAGCGTAGAGGGAAGAATTGTAGCCCAATAGAATTACCAGGAAATATAAGTTCTCAGTTTATAACCGCCTTACTAATGATATGCCCTTTGTTGACATGTAAAAAGACTAATTCCATTACGATAAACATAACATCTCCTATCACATCATATCCTTATGTAAAAATCACTTTAGATGTATTAAAATCATTTGGAATTAACATTCAAGAAAATTTAAACGAAAGCAAGCTTGGTAATTATATAATATCTTGTGAACAAAATTATAGAGCCCAAACTTACGAAATTCCTGGTGATTTTTCATCAGCTTCTTTTATGATCGTCGCTGCTATCCTTTCCCCAGAAGATTCGAAAGTAATTATAAATAATCTCAATTTTGACAAACCTCAAGGCGACCGAAAAATAATTGAGATACTTCAGAGGATGGGAGCTAAAATTGAAGTATTTAGGGATAAAAAAAGTATTACTGTAACTGGTAATTTAAGTAAATATCCTTTAACAGGTATAGCTGTTGATATCGAAGATACTCCCGACTTATTCCCTATCCTGTCTGTTGTTGGAGCATTTGCAAGGGGCAAGACAGAACTTTATAACGCTTCAAGCATTAGGGGTAAAGAAAGCGATAGAGTTTCACTAATTGCCCAAGGTTTAAGTAAAATGGGTGTTAGGGTAAAAGAAGGAGAGGATTTTCTCACAATATTTCACTGCGATCAGTTAGAAGGCTCTATTATAAGTCATGAAAATGATCATAGAATCGTTATGGCACTTACAATTGCGTCATTGTTTGCTAATACACCTTCCCAAATATCCGATATTGAGGTTGTTGAAGATTCCTACCCAAATTTTATCGAGGACATCATAAAGTTGGGAGCGAAAGTTGAAAAATTAGAATAGTACCAAAATTCTTTAAATTATCGAAAAGATTTTTGTCTTCTTGCTCGAGCCTTTTTTCCACCAAAATGCTTTGGTTCAGTTCTCCTTGAATCTCCAGAAAGTAATGATTCGTCGTATTCTCTAAAAGACTTTTCAATAGTTTTT
>JAHQWP010000110.1 GCA_029856235.1 Promethearchaeia archaeon | reverse complement strand
AAATTTAAAAGATTCCCCTTTATATTCACCACCACTAAACGCTTCAAGTTTAAAACCATTATGTTCATGCCAATAAACGGATGCTTTATTAAATATTGGTTTCTCTACGATAAAAGCAACTACGGGGGACTTTATCTCTAATAAAGCTTTTTGAAAAATGGTGGTACCGACTCCTTTGCGCTTATATTCAGGTAAAATGCTAACTTGGTCTAAATAAGCGAATTCAACTTCTTCATTAAGTAGTAAATCCTTAGTTTTTTCGTTTTCGAAAGAAAGATTACCGATTACATCTCGAACTTTTATTATATTGTATCTTTTTCTGTGTAGACTTGCAAAACCAATAATAATTCCTGCGTTGTTTTTCGCAATAAAAATGTCGATAAAAGGATCTTCTATTAGTTTTTTATAATATTCTAAGTCTACTTCCTTTCGTAAAAAGCCTTCTTCTTCCAATTCTTTTCTTTGTTTTGTGGAAATTTTATCAACATCTCCTATTTCAATTAGATTATACTTAAGAGCATTATGAACCCCTTGAGCGTCATCTATAGTCGCAATCCCAACATTAATGTCGATTTTTTCAATCAAATTTAACTTTTACCTCAAATTTAATTATTAAATCAGTCATAATCCTATTTAAATAAACTTAATCTATTTTGGAGAGTATGATAATATAATTAACATTTTTTAAAGTATAAATATGACATATACGACATCAGAGGAAGAATATACGTTTAAAGTAACATTAGTATTTTGGAAATTTTATGAAATAGGGAAATATTTTGAGTTACCAGAACTGAGAAGGTTTTTAGAGCAAGAAGGTTCATACAAATTATACGATCACTACCGTTGTAAATTAATCCATCCTGTTACGGGAGAAAAGTGTCACCAACCGTTAAAATGGGTTTCGAGCCAATCTCATAAGTATGCTCCTGTCTGTTTTAAAATCGGAAAATCGGAAAAATTTTCTTGTGCATCTAATCCTAATATTGTAGGAAAAATTCGGTTGGAAGGACATATTCACTATGGCTCTGTGCTTGTTATCCACTGCGAATTAGTATTCGATAATTATCATACTATTGAAGATTTTATTGAGATTTCGCAACCATCAAATATAATTCTTGAAAGCACCAACAGACCGATTACTGAAAAATTCATTGAAATAAGAGATAATGTAACTAGTATTCTTGATGAGGGAGATTTTCCAGATAAACCAAAATTGGAATCTGTATTGGAACCGTGGCACCATACTTGGATTATATGGGATGCTAAACCCGATTTTAATCGAGAAGATTATCGGTTTACTGGAGCTATAATGGGAAAAAACGCTCATTACTCTATAGGACTTACTTTAAGAACTGACAAATATCGCGAGTTGGATCCAATTGCTTACAGAGATCAAATTAATCTTCAGAATTTATGCCCCTATAAAGACGAATTTGTCATGATAACACACGCCGGAAATGTAATTATTCCAGGTCCTGGTTTGTTAGATCCCGATTCGATGAAAAATTTATTTATTGACACGCTGTTTGCTCCAGAAGTAGGAAATGTGCAACGTTTTCTAATTTTAATGCACATGGAAAACATCTTAATTGTTGCTGATAAATTCGATAAAGTGATCTCAGAAACTCGAGCCCTTGAAGAAAACTTGAAACTAATGGATAAAATCGATAGACTGGAAAAGCTAGAAACAGAACTCAATAGAATAATTCTTGAATTAAACAAAGACATAATCATTTCTAAAATTACTCGACTTTTATTTACCAGTACATTTAAAACTAGTATGTTTAACGAAATGATTGAAAAATTAGACGGATTTAAGTTCTCTAAACAAACTGATGATGTAATCGCTAGAATTAGAAAGACTCTCAACAGACAGAGAAACACGCTTAACACAAAATCGTCAGCTCTAGAAAACAAATTTTTAGCTATTTTAAACTACCTGGCTGTTTTCGAGATTGCCATTCTAGTAATATCGTTAGCTTTAGATGACTTGTTTGGAGGTACGATATGGGGTTTTGTCCAAATATTTATTGCTATTATTTTCGTTATTGGAGCGTTTGCTATCTATCGAGCACAAGAAAAAAAACAATAAAAAAAAATTGATCTTTTTTTTTTTGATTTTTTATCTTTGATAAAAAAAGAAATTAAAAAAATGTTAATTAATATCTTGTTCTTGTAGCTTGGATTCGTAATTTTGCTTTCGTTTGTTCCTTAGAGTCTTGCAAAACATCGTATCGCGTTTTAGAGGGAAGATTTATTACGTATTCTTCTTCTGCAATCGTTTCGTTCCTCTTTAAATGGTCTTGTTCTCTCAATATTATTGTTACTCGTTCTACAGCCTTAGCTCCTGCCTTCACTGTTTTAAATTGACTCCACAAGTTCATGTCTGCTTTGGATGTAAAGTTCTGGTTTCGTTGAAGCTTAATTGTTCCTTTATTTGGAAATCTCGCCTTAAAGACTTTAGGACCGTCCGCTTTGAAATAGAACTCTCCTCGCCACCCCATTATATCGTAATCCTTTAGAGTTTTTAAGCTCATTAAATCAATACTAATAAGATAACGTTCCTTTTCTTCTCCGAGTTGGTCTTGTTCAAAGTTCTGATCCTTAGCGTATGTTTTTTTACCTTTTGCGTAATATCTTCTAGACATAATATATCACTTTTACAATATCAAATTATTTTGAGATTCTGATTTTAAATTTAATATGGTGTACGAGTTTATATTTCTTTTTTAGTTAAATAATCTGGTAATAATGGAATAATAATTAAGGGCTTAGAATATTATCACTTTCTTTTCTCTTTTGAAATCCGAAATTTTAATTAGCTAACGCAGATAATGTTAAGATTATACAGTATAAGTTTTTAGGAGATAATAAATTGACGCAAGAGCAATTTTTTAAAGAAATTTCAGATGCTATTATAAATTTAGAAAAGGAAAAAGCAGTAGAATTAGCCCATAGGGCAGTAAATGAAAATATGAATTTACTCGAGGTAATCGAAAAAGGATTTGGGGATGGCATACGCAGAATTGGAGATTTATGGGAAGAGGGAGAATTTTTCTTACCAGAATTGATGCTGGGTGGCACAATAATGCAAGAATCTATGGACATTCTCTTACCAAAGTTAAAAAGCGGCGGAGAAAATATAAGTTCAGGAACAGTAGTGATAGCAACAATTGAAGGAGACATTCATTCGATAGGAAAGACTATCGTAGGCACAATGTTAAGCGCCAATGGTTTTGAAGTTTACGACTTGGGAGCTGACGTACCTGCTGAGCAAATAATAGAGACTGCTATTGAAAAGAATGCTGATGTGATCGGTGTTTCTGCATTACTTACTACAACAATGTTTGGTCAAAAAAAAATAGTTGAAATTTTGGAGGAAAAGGGAATAAGAAGTAAATTTAAAGTAATCATTGGAGGAGCTCCCGTCAATAAATCCTGGACTGAAGAATGTAAAGCAGACGGATTCGCCGGGAGCGCTGTAGAAGCTGTCAAATTGGTTAAAGAATTATTGAATAAATAAAAAATAGTTAGATGAGGTTAAAATGTTATTTCACGATTGGTTAAAAGATGATTCAAAAATCATATTATTTGATGGAGGAATGGGATCAGAGATATTCAAGCGTGGTATTAAGCCTGGAAAGCTTCCTGATACGTATAATATCGAAAAACCCGCCATCATCTATGAAATTCATAAAGCATATTATGATGCGGGAGCAGATATGTGCCAATCTAACACGTTTGGAGCGAGCTATTTAAACTTACAAACTTATAAAGTGGAAGATCAAATTAGAGAAATAAATGAAAGGGCATTAGAAAACATTAAAAAAGCTCGTCCTTCCAATCGTTTAATAGTAGCTGATATTGGTCCATCTGGGCAATTCCGACCTCCCGTAGGTAATGCTAAGCCAGATCAATGGGTATCGAGTTTTGTAAAACAGGTAAATGTTTTAGAAGAAGGCGTAGATCTTTGGCATATTGAGACAATGTCCGATATTGAGGAAATGATAGCTGCAATAGAAGCGATAAAGAGTATTTCAACAAAACCAATAATTAGTTCTATGACATATAAAAAAACGAAGAGAGGTTTTTTTACCATAATGGGCGATTCATTGGAAAAATGCGTTGATATACAAGAAAAAGCTAATGTCGACGTAATAGGTGCTAACTGCACCTTAGGATCAGATGAGATGGTACTTCTAATAAAAGAACTAAAAAACCTTACCGATAGACCAGTATCTGCAAAACCGAACGCTGGACAGCCAAGAATTGATAATAATAATAGAGCACATTACGACCAACCCATTAAGGATTTTGTTAGTGATATTCACGAAATAATTCAATTGGGTGCTAAAGTTGTTGGTGGTTGTTGTGGAACGTCTCCAGATACGATACGTGAAATAAAAAAAGTTATTGATTCATTATAGAAATTAATAGTAAAGTGTGACCATAATAATGGGAATATTAAGACCAAAAATACAAGTATTAGACGAAGAATATATAAATAAGATACATACTGAAGCTAAAGAGATATTAGAAAATTTAGGTGTCTTTTTAGAAAATGAAGATGCTCAAGAATTGTTTAATAACGAGGGTATTCGTCATGAAGGCTCTCGATATTTCATTCCTTCCGATTTAGTAGAAAAGTGCCTCAAAACGGTTCCAAACGAAATTAAATTATTTGATAGAGAAGGAAAAGAGCACATCACTCTGGCAGGGGATAATGTTCACTTCGATCCTGGTTCCGCAGCAATTTTGTACTTTGACGAGACTACGGGAGAAATTAGAAACGCAATTAAGGAAGACTTCGTGCGATTTTCAAAAGTGGTTGAGCATCTAAAATACATAGAAGCTCAAAGTACAGCATTGATTTATCAAGATGTGCCGAAAGAAGCCCAGGATTGGCATCGATTGGCTACAGCATTAACGAATTGCTATAAACCCGTTGTAACGGGAACATTTCGAAAAGAAAGTTTTCTAATTATGAAGGAATTATTACTGAGTTGTAGACTTTCTGAAGACGATTTAGCGAGGAAACCATTAGCAATTTTCGATGCGTGCCCTAGTCCTCCTTTGAAATGGTCCGATCTCACCACTCAATCTCTTATAGATGCTGCAGCAAGTATGATACCCTCTGAGTTCGTTTCGATGCCATTAGCAGGAGCGAATGCTCCAATGAGTTTAATAGGTTCGATAACTCAACATTGTGCTGAGTCTCTTGCGGGAGTTGTAATTGTACAGTTAGCAAAATCAGGCGCTCCCTTGATATGGGGAGGATCACCAGCAATTTTAGACATGAAACAAGGAACCACTCCAATGGGAGCAATTGAAACAATGATGATTAACTTAGGAGATGTAGAAATGGGTCGTTATTTTAAAATACCCACTCACGCGTATATGGGTTTAAGCGATTCTAAGGTTCCAGATGCTCAGTCAGGTTTCGAAGCAGGCATGGGTTCTCTTTTAGCGGGGCTTGCGGGAGTTAATATGGTTTCGGGAGCTGGTATGTTAGATTTTGAATCCACCCAAAGCATTGAAAAATTAATAATAGATAACGAAATAGCAGGAATGGTAAAACGACTTATAAGAGGAGTAGAAGATCACGGGACTCCTTTTGCTTCTGATATTCTTAAAGATTACGATGATAAAGAGGAATTGCTTTCGCACCCCTCCACATTAAAATTGTTTAGAAAAGAGCTTTTTATGACTAGTCCGGTAATAGATCGCATGTCTCGGGACATGTGGAAAGCGTCTGGTGCGAAATCTGCTCGAAAGAGGGCGAAAGATCAAGCATTGAAATTAATAGAAAAAGGCTCTCTAAAACCTATTGATGATAATCTAGCCAATGAATTAGAAGCGGTGTCTTCAAAACATCTATAGTAATACTTTTTATTATTTTATTTTCTCTCATTAATAAAATTATAGAAGAAGGTCTAAAATTTTAGATATTTCTCTACAATATATCTTTGCCCCTTTAGTATTAAGGTGTCCACCATCGATAGTCAACCGAAGGTTTCTTTTACCACTTATTTTATCAGCCCATACTGATTTTTTAGACCTGAGGTAATCGAACATTATATTTACGAGATTATCTAGAAGATAACTACTTGAACTACTATTTAAAATGATTTCGTCAAAGATAGAACCCACATCAGCAATGTATGCATCATAGCGATACCCGATTATCTTAATTTGATCGTTGGCTATTCTTCTTTTTTGGTTTAGTTGGGAACCAAAGATTTCTCCTAAACAACTCAGAGTGGTTAAAATTATATTTGCATTGGTAAGGGATATAATTGATCTTAGCATTTGATCAAGCACAATACCAATTTGAGCCTCCGAAGTGACCCAATTATTTCTCAGGAAGGGCCATTTTAAGGTAAGGTAAGGTAAAAGAATATCATTATGACCAGCTTCAATTACTATAGTGGAATATTTGTATTTATCTTCCTTTAAAATTTTTATGAGTCGTGTATTTATTTCCAGTAGAGTTTCTCCACCGCGCCCTTCGTTATGACAGTAAATATTTGGAAATTTGCGTTCAATCATGTCGACAAAATTAATTCCTAATTTCCCTTCTGTTATACTATCCCCAATAAAAAGTATATGATTGCTCACAAAATTAATTATTCATTACTACTCTTTTATAACTTTTGGTATATAACTTTTAAACCATTGTTCTCATGACTTTTGCAAGATTAGTAGTAATAAAAAAGAAATAGGATAGGTCTTTATGTCAGATTCATTATTATTTGTAATTTATTATTAACACAGCAGCCAATACAATAAAGCCACCTACGATATTCCATATTAGAATTGTTTCAGCTCTATTCAAGAGCATTGAAAAAATTAAAGTTAAGAAAGGTTCTATGTACAAGAATGAAGCGCCTTTCGAAGATTTAAGTTCCTTTTGGGATTTTTGCCAGATAAAATACCCAACAATATAACAACCAATTCCTAAATATATACCAGATATTAAAACAACAATATTGGTTAAATTATGGATAAAAATCAGTAATTCGTTATTTACTAAAACGAAAATAAACAATTCCACGGTCCCAAAATAAGCTATATATTTGAGCGTAATTAAATTAGATTTCTCTTTGGAAATTTTTTTTGTAACAATTGTATATATCGCCCACAACAAAGGGGTTATGAGAGCGTATAAATATCCTATAAAATTAGGAGTTTCAAGAGTCAGCGTTTTAAAATCGCCTCCCGTAACTAATAAAAAACCTCCAACGGTAGCGATTATAAATCCTATTACCTTGATACTCGTTAATTTTTCTTTAAAAAAAATTAAAGCTAAAACAGTGATTAGTACTGGAGATAATAAACATACAAATAAAGCGGGTAGGGAAGGTCCAATTAGGCCTATAGCAGAATATTGAATAACGAAAAAAAAGGTAATTCCGCAGAAACTGGCAATGATAATGTATATCCATTCTCTTTTAGTGTAAAATACCTTTACTTTTCGTTCTTCTATTTTATTAATTTGTATTTTTCGATTAATGAAGAGGTAGGTATCAATAATGATAAACACTAACGAAACTATTAGAAATCTAGTTAACGCTAGAGACATTGGTGGCATAAATTCTACAGCAATATCTACAAGAACAAATGAAAAGCCCCAGATTACTACCATTAATATTAGCAATCCATAAATTATTAGCATAATGTCAAAATACTTTAATCAATATTTTATATTTGCTTTATTTTATTATATTATTAAATTAAGTGCCATAATTATTATTTTTTAAACAGAAGTCTTGAAGGACATTACATTTTCCATTAATCTAGGTTTGTTAGGAACTGAAGATTCGAGGTTAGATATATTTATTGATTATCTGAAAGAAAAATCTTCTAAATTTACATCAGAAAACTTAGTGTATGAATTTTTTCTCCAATTTGAGGGTATTCCTTTGAAACTAAGAATTGCAATTGCTAATAAATTTGAAGACTTAATCCATAGAATAGACGATTTTAAGCATTTTGATGCAATAATAACTGCGGTGAATATTTACAATGACAATTCGATTTCGAATTATACACTTCAAAACTATACCGATTTTCGAAATTATTTCATTTTCAACGGTATATCTGTTTTAGTGGGTGTAGATCCCTTTTTAGCTTTTCATAAAGATCCTCCGAATAAGAGAAATATAACCGAATTTTCTTTAATCCAAAAAACTAAGGAACTTGAATTTCTATATTGCTTTAAGATTCAAGATGTAAAGAAGGATATTTCTGATTTTTTTAGCAAAATTTTAAATTATATTAACCTAAAATTGAAATTTTTAAATCCTGAATTGTTTAAACGAGCAAAATCAAATAACGCAGAATCTAGTGGACGGGAATTCGTCAAATAATATTATGACGATTAGACTCATATCTTTTTAAATTGAGATAGTATTTTTTCTGAGAAGATTTTATTAACAAAGACTTTATTATATTATCAAACATAAAGATAATTTTAATGATTCCTTCTTTTTAGAGATGAAATACTATGGAAGAAGATAAGATCCTATCGATTGAGAAAACAGAAGGGCGTCGTCGTTGTCCATCGTGCTCCGAGGAAAACAAAAATATGATTTATGAATCTACTGATAAAAAACGAATTATCAGTGACTACCCACGCGTATATGGAAAAAAGTATCGCTGTGGGCGATGTGGACAGGAATGGAAAGAAAATTAGGAGAAATTTCACGATTGATTGTTAACTTTCCTTTTATACAACACACTACCCTCAAAAAAAGGAAATAGTTAGAAAAAATTATATTTATATTTTTATCTCCTTTATCGCTAGTTTAAATTACAATTAAATAAGAGAACTACAATTAATAATAGTAATAACATTAAAAAAAATTCAATAAAATTAAATTATTGAATGAATAGTATCTGTTAAAACAAATGTGATATAGTATGGGTTTATTTCAATTAAGTTTTGCTCGAATTTTAACTGTCTATGTAGCCCAAGGCGCCATTATGGTTGTTTTTCTGTATTTAGCTTTAAGAATCTTGCTAAGAGATAGAAAACGACTAAATGTTATTTTCGCGGGACTTTACATATCTCCCGCTGTAGGAGTTATTATGAACTTCATATATGCACCTTTAACTGACGAAACTATCGTTTTGTTACTGAATTTTTTTACGAACTTCGGAAGTATCTACGCTCCAATTTTTATCGTAGTTTTTGACCTAATTCTCTTAAAATCTGAAAAGATAATATCTACGAGCAAGCAATTGGCAATTCTTATTGGTTACGGCATAGCGGTTCTTTGCATGGGAATTTTCTTATTCATTCCGGGTTATGGTGTAACTATTAACGCTGGAACTAATTGGACCCCTGTTTGGAGTTTTCCATTTTTTTTCTATGTAGTAATCATTTTAACTTCTTTCGCTACAATTCCAGCGTTTTACTTCTCAATAAAGATTTATCAGAAGTTCGAGGACGAACATTTGAAGAAGAAGTGGAGATTCTTCATATATGGATATATAGCTCTCATGACCTTCATGTACGCAATTTTTATTTCTAATATATTAAACGATGCAAATTTTAGGTTAATTGCGGGTGTAATGGGCCTAATATTAGTTATTCTTGGAGGTTTTTTAATGTATTATGGAGTTGGCCGCCAAATAGAGAAATAATTTTCAAATCAATTTTTTCTTTTTTTTGTGATGATATAAAATTTTATCTGTTAGAATTACCATTATTTATTATAATATCACAATTTCAAAATATTTGAAGGTTAAAATTCATTTTAATCCATTTAAGAAGTAATATTTATCATTCTCAAGCAAACTTAATAGCTTCAAGTGTTTCTTATGTCGAACGAGCTCGAACGGGTTAGTGGAATTGGACCTATTGCTGCCATTAACTTGAATAAAGCGGGAGTTAAAACCATTGAAGAGATCGCGGAGGCTAAACCAGAAGATCTGGCTTGGATTAAAGGAATTGGAATAGTTTCTGCGAAAAAAATAATTGAGAACGCAAATAATTTACTGAAATTAGAAAAAAATATTCAATTCGTCTTAAATTCAATAAAAGAAAACTTTGTGAAAAATTGCCCGAAATGTGGAGGAGCTATGAAAAGCAAATATATCATTCTCGGACCTGAAAGACGATTAAAGGTAATGCAATGCATAGTATGTAAATTTTACCTTCCTGATTAAAAAAAATCATAAAATATTATAATTCAGATTATAAAAATAAAAAGCAGAAAATACGCAGTAAAATAGAGAAAAATAAAGAAAACTCCTGCTTTTCTGTCCATTTTCTTTCTTACTGCTATGATAGCAATAACAATTATACTAGCCATAAGCGTATATAACACTGTTGGAACTGCTAATTCTGCTGTGACAGATTGGGGGAAGAAAACTTGACCGATACCAATAGATAACGTAGAATCAACAATACAAGAACCAACTATATCCCCAATAGCTATACCGTGGTGACCACATCTAAGCGCGTTAATATCGACTACGAGCTCTGGAATGGATGTGCCGATAGCTAAAACGAAGAAACTAATAATATATTCGTGAATGTTAATAGCTTGTGATATGAAAATTACCGATTCTACAATCATATATGCGCTAATGGTCACGCCACCAAAACCAATTACAGCAATTAAAAAGTGGTATCTTTTCTTTTTAGTTGGTTGGCTTATTTCTAATACTTCTATTCTATGCTTTATGCTCTCTTTATTAGAGTTGTAAATCAGCCAAATATAAATAATTAAACTAAAAACCATAAAAATTGCATTTAGGCGTGTAATATATCCTTTTTCAACAATTGAAAATATCACAATAAGAGATAAAACTTCACAGGAACCTAGAATTATTATGTCTTTTCTGTGAATATGAAACGAACCGCAGACTATTGGCAAGATTCCGAAGATCAACGTCAGTTGGGTAAGATCTGAGCCTACAGAGTCCCCTACATCAATGTCTCCATGACCTAAAGAGCAAGAGATAATCGAATTAAATATTTCAGAAATATCAGTACCTATTGATACTAAAGTTACTCCGATTATTAAAGGAGATATCCCTAAAGCTGTGGCGAGCATTGCTGAGTGCTTTACAGCATATTTACTTGAAAAGATTACAAGAACTATTCCACCTATGAAAATAAAACTAGCTAAGATTAAACCGATCATTAAATGATATCCTCTTTAAAAATTTCCAGATATGATGTTATGCCCTAATTTGAATTTATCAGATTTTATCAAATAGGCTAATAGAGCTTCCTCTAATTTGATATTAAAAGAATAATTATTCGAATTAGTACTCCATTCTTATATCGAATAAATAAGTATTTAAATTTTACCAAAAATATCAAAAATTATAATATTTACCAATATCTTCAAATTGATATCTCGCATAGGTCCAAGTTCGTATCTTGCGTAGATATCGTGAGTACATTTTCCATGTCCATTTCAGTTTTGCTTGAGATTGATAAAGTTCCAACCATTTCTTAAGGATTTTAGCAGTTTCCTCATCGATCGTATATTCAAATTGTTTTTCTTTAGAATCCTCTTTAAATTTACCATAGGATGCTATGAAATAAACGAAATATTCAATATTTGTTAGATTGAGTTCTTTAGCAGCACCCATTGCAATATCATGAGTAGCTTGATGATCAATATGAAGATTATTGGTGCTAGGTAAGACAATTCTATCAAAGCCTTTGATTATAGGTATGGCTTTTTTGATCCCTTCCTTAACATACTTTCTTCCATCAGCATCGTGGAAATGGAAAAGATGATGATTATCTAAAGGAAGTCCCAAAAAATCGATTGATTGTTTAGCTTCGTTAATTCTCATCTCAGCGACATCATCCTCTGTCATTGTGGCAACATCTTCTGAAAAAGTGTCATTTGCAACCCTATAACAAGCCCTTCCATCTGTTATTGTTATGATATGAATATCATGCTCACCCTCTTTTATCCATTTTAAAAGAATGGGTCCGGGTCCGAATAACAAATCGTCGGGATGAGGTTCAAAAATTACTATCTTCATTTCTTTTAAGTATTATATAGTAGATTGACTAAATACATAGTAAAAAATACAAAAAATTTTTGGTTTACTAATAAAAATTAGTTAAGTGAATGAATATGACTGAACGAGAAGAAAAAGAAGTGCGTGAGAATTCAATTCCTATTATGATAAGTTATGGCGCTTATCAAACTTTCTCGCAATGGATAACAGGTGCATTTGGACTTTATGTCTTCTTCTTTTATGAGGTAGAAATTGGTTTAAATGCCGGAATTGCCGCTATTGCTTTAATAATTTATTCAATATGGAACGCAGTGAATGACCCTCTAATTGGGTATATTTTGGAGCGAATACACATGCCATGGGAGACGAGATGGGGAAAAAGATTTCCTTGGGTCGTCTTAGGTGCGATTCCTTGGCTTTTTTCTTATCTTGCCATATTTATGGTACCCTTGGATTGGGACCCAGTAAATGATCAATGGTTAATCTTTGCTTGGTTTTTACTTTTTCTTATAATCTATGATACACTTTTTACTTTGTGGAATGTAAATGCCACAGCACAGTATCCTGACAAATTTAAGGGGAGATCTGAACGTAGATTAGCAACGGGTATAGGAACATTAATGGGAATGATAGGTATTGCTGTAGGATCAATAATTCCTCCAATGTTTACAGTGAGAGGTGTTCCTGAGACATATCGGATAATGGCTTGGATGGGTGTAGGACTAGGCATGATTCTTTTTTTCTTAATGCTACCGGGCACCAGAGAGAACCCAAAGATGAGAGCTAGATATCAAGAATATAGGAAGATCGCGAAAGATATAGAGCGTGAACCTTTCTTTAAAACTGCAAAGAGAGCACTCGGGTATAGGCGATTCATGATAAAGGTATTTTACTTTTTTGGGTATCAAGGAGCAGTTGCCCTACTTTCGGCATCAGGACCTTACATGATAGCCTATGTGCTCCAGGAGCCAGCAGGTACTTTAGGCGTGCTGATGGCTTTTATGCTTATAGGTGCTCTCGTTTCGATGCCAATTTGGACACTCATAGGGCAAAAGGTGAATAACAATAAAAAGATGAGTTTAGTAGCTGGTATTGTTATGTTTCTAACCTTTTTACCAATATTTTTCGTCGACGGTTTTCTGTTTTTTATGATTGCGCTCTTTCTATTTGGTATAGGATTAGGGGGGCAATGGTTTATGGATCCTCCCACTATGGGGGACGTTCTTGATGACATAGCGGTAAGAACTGGAAAGAGAGAAGCTGCGATCTACTATGGATTTCAAGCTTTCTTTATTAGATTAAGCGGTTCATTTCAAGCATTGATTTTTGCTTTGGTCCACATTTTAACGGGTTTTCCAGCAGGAGTCACAAGTTACGCACAATTAGAAATTGAAAGTCCAACGCTAGAGTTAGCTCTATTTGGAATTCGGGCTCACGCGGCACTTCTTCCCGCAATTTTGGTACTCATTACAATTTTCATTTTCTGGAAGTGGTATGACTTAACACCAGATGTAGTAAGGGAAAACAAGGAAAAATTAAAAGAGCTTGGCTTATAATTAATTCCAATTTATTCTTTTTTTTTTATTTAATTTTATTTTTCTAAGATCATCTTAATTTTGTTTTACTTTGGAATGTTTAATAAGACCTAATTAAAATTCGAAAATATTTAAAAAACTTTAAAGATATAACTATAAAAACCATTTTAAAAAAAAATTTCCTCTAATTCTATTATTAATAAATAGAAAGTTTTTAATGGGGATAAAAAAAAGAGATTTTTATTATGACTGAATCAATCGAAAAAGAAGTATATAATAATTCG
Organism: Promethearchaeia archaeon; assembly: GCA_029856235.1. Classification (GTDB taxonomy): domain Archaea; phylum Asgardarchaeota; class Lokiarchaeia; order Sigyniarchaeales; family SOKP01; genus SOKP01. Next base: position 17,099 of record JAHQWP010000110.1, on the reverse strand, counting down.
CTTGGAGTTAGGGTTAGTTATGGTACTAGGGAACTCTTTGGACAATGGATTAGTGCAGCATTTGGGTTTACTGTTTTCTATTTCTATGAAGTAGTAATTGGTTTACCTGTAGAACTGGCTATGACAGCATTTATTTTATATAGTTTTTGGAACGCCTTTAACGATCCCATAGTAGGATGGATAATGGAACGCATTCATATGCCTTGGGAAAAAAAGAGGGGTGTTCGAAGGTTTCCTTGGATGGTAATTGGAGCAGTAACTTGGTTAGGATCGTATGTTTTAATTTATCTGGTTCCATCTGGATGGTATGGAGATACTGCTACCGTAGCAGCAAACCAGTGGTTGATTTTTGGTTGGTATCTTGGAACTCTCTGCTTATACGACTTTTTTATTGCTATTTGGGATATAAATGTACTATCATTGTTCCCAGATAAGTTCAGAGGATTAAACGAACGTCGTTCAGCTCAAGGTTTCGGAACTATTTTTGGAATAATCGGTCTTGTCTTATCAGCACTAATACCACCAATGTTTATTACAAAGGGAGTAGCACCTACCTATATTACTTCTAGTCTTGTAACCATAATAGGTGGCGTGTTCTTTTTCCTTATAGCAATTCCAGGAATAAGAGAGCCCCAACACGTTTTAAATTATTACAAGGAGCGGAAAGAAAGAGGTTTGGATCATAAGGTCGAATCCTTTTTCAAATCAGCTAAAATTGCGCTGTCTAATAAGCTTTTTGTAGTGAAAGCTTTATTCTTCTTTGGGTATCAAGTATCTGCTGTAATGATTCAAACCTCCGCGTTTTACATTGTAACATTTCTATTAGATGGAGACCCCGGGGTTATTTCCCTCCTTTTAGGCGCTATGTTACTAGGATCGTTAATATCTGTTCCCCTATGGACATTCTTCGCGAAAAGAGTTAATGATAATAGAAAATTGGGTATAATCGCGGGTGTGATACTGTTTGTAACCTTTATTCCATTAATATTCGCGTGGGATCTTATTTCATGGATGATATTCTTAATGTTCTTTGGCGTCGGTGTTGGTGGTCATTGGTATATTGATGTACCACTTTTAACAGATGTTCTTGACGATATTGCTGTAAAAACGAAAAAGCGTCAACAATCAATCTATTATGGCTATCAAGCTTTCTTTGCTCGGTTTTCTGGAACTTTTATCGCGATTACAATTGCAGCAACCCACCTATTAACAGGTTTTGAAGAAGGAGCGCAAACATTAGGGGAACTAGCACTAGCATCTTCTAACTTAGAACTTGCTCTTTTCGGTATTAGAATTCATTCGGCAATAATTCCAGCGATATTTGCTTTTATCTTGCTAATAGTATTCTGGAAGTACTATGATCTTACATCAGATAAAGTAAAAGCTAATAAAGAAAAGTTAAAAGAGTTAGGAATTTAAATACAAAATAAATTTATAATTTTTTTTTCTCTTTTGGTTTATTTTTCAATGTGTTGAAAATCAGAAGAGTTTCAGATTGCTTTTAGTAATTTCAGGATACCCTTTCGTGTTCCCGCGACAACACCTGCGACACCACCACCAGATTCACTCTGAGCTCCAATATACCATAAATTCTCTATGGGTGTTTGATGAGGGGGACTCTGTTGATTCATTATCGGTGCTAATCCTCCAAAACTATGCTTTTCAACGAATATACGAGATTTAAAATCCAATGGAGTCATAATTATCTCTGTAGTAGAGTGTTCTCGAAGTCCTGGAATTATTTTTTCAGCCTCTATAAGGAGTTTATCTGCGAGTTCTTCCTTACGTGAATTCCAGTTTCCCTTGTTAAGGATATAAGGCGCTATCGTATACACAGTTACAGCGTGATGTTCAGGAGGAGCCATTTCAGGTGAGTGAACTGAAGGAATGTATATTAAAAATCCCTCTTCTCCCTCGTGATAATCACCGGATCTACAACGATCAACTGCTTCTTCTATCCCATAAGTACCATAATAATAGCATAGAGCTGCACGCTGGTGAGGTGTTGGATCAAAATCTATTCCAATATGAACCATTAACACGGACTCCATGTGGACTAAATTCTCAACATTACTTACAAATTCTGATGGTAGCTTTTCCTTTCCTACTAAAGTAAAGAAAGTTTTATGAGCTCCACCACTCGCAATTACGATATCAGCAGATATTTCTTCCCCGCTTTTTAATTTAATCCCTACTGCTTTATTGTCATCTATAAGAATCTCTTCAACCAAGCTATCGGTATGAATTTTTCCTCCTTTTTCTTTGATATATCCTGCGAATGCATCTACCAATTGTTCACATCCGTTCTTTATGTAATGATAAACGGGTAGTTTTCCACCCTTGATTTTGATGGGAATGCGTTTATCAAAAGCGGTCTCAACGTTTGAAACTGGAACTCCCAATCCCGGGAATTCACTTGGTTTTACCACGAAATCAGCAAGAATTCCCATAAAGACCGCTTTCAATTTTGGTTCATCAAAGAAAGAATCCATTATTTCAGCAGCGCTTTTATCAAAGTATTTCTTTACTTTCAAAAATTTAGGAAAAATCTTTAATTTCAACCAAATAGTTTCCAAACCTTTTGCCCACTCTAACCGGTTGCTAATAGCCATAAGAGTCATTACTTGATCGTAATAGCGATAATATCTATCCAATCCCTCACTTTGAGATGGAAACAATTCTTTAAAGTATTCTCTCCGCCAATATTTTCCCTTATAATCTTTAGGCCTCCATGTGGCAAAATCGGGAAGAACTTGACCACGATCTTCACGAATAATACTGATTTTATCATAAATTCCTAATTCAGCTAATATTTTTCCGAGTTTTTCGTGAGGTGCTAAACCTTCTAATAAGAGAGGTCCTATATCCCAAGAATATCCCTCCTTATGAACGGTGGCAGTAACACCTCCAATTTCAGAAAACTGCTCATATATTGTTACATCGTATCCTTCACGACACATATAAGCAGCAGCAGTAAGTCCGGCTAAGCCGGAACCAATTACAACGATTTTCATAATTTTAAATCTCAAATTATATTTACTATTCAAAAAAGTTTAAAGAAATTAAAATATTTTTATACTGAATGCGAAAAATTTAACCACGAGTCGGTTAGTAGTGGATGTTATTAAAGAATTAAGTAAATTCAGATTAGTTCCAGTAGCTATAATAGAAGAATCAAAAATGGCTATTCCTTTAGGTAAGGTTTTACTGGAAGCAGGCTTACCAGTTGTTGAGGTTACATTTCGAACCGAAAAAGCTGCAAAATCTATAGCGTTACTAAGGAGGGAATTTCCAGATATGTTAATAGGTGCTGGGACGATCCTTAAAATCGAGCAAGTAAAAGCCGCTGTTGAAGCGGGCTCTCAGTTTATTGTTACTCCCGGATTTAATCCAACTATAGTTGATTATTGCATAGCTCATAACATTAATTTAATCCCCGGTCTTAACAATCCATCTTTAATTGAGTGGGGGATGGAAAGAGGGCTTGATCTCTTCAAGTTTTTCCCTGCAGTACTTTCAGGAGGAATTAATATGCTCAATGCATTACACAGCCCGTACCCTATGGCCAAGTTCATACCAACTGGGGGAATAAACGAAGCAAACTTGATAGAATTTCTAAAATTAAGAAATGTTATAGCATGTGGAGGAAGCTGGATAGTAAAAAAGGATTTAATTTCCTCTGGAAATTTTGAGGAGATTAAAAGATTAACTAAAGGGGCACTTTCACTGATAGAATCAGAATTGGGTAGTATCGAGTAAATAGAAGTTCAAATGTTCAAAAATAGTTTTGAATTTTCACCAGCGCCAGTAAATGTCTTCAGCGTGTCCTAGCATATTTTCAATCTTGAGTTTTTCACCATTATCAAGAACTACTTCTCCAGAGTATAACCCATGAAGCAATGAGGAATTTAGATAAATTAAACCGAAATTAAGTTTATCTCTATGAGGGATAATTGGATCTAAAGTCATATTGAACCTATTGTCGTTGCTCGTGAACTTCCAAGGTTTAGCAGGATCTCTATCCTCATGGTGAAACTCTACCTCATCAAACTTATGCGCTTTACCATCGTAAAAAATGATGTTTTCAGTATGAGTAGATAAATCTCCAAAACCATAACCAATATTAAAGGCAACAGGAACTCCATCAACGAGTCCACAAGCTGAACCCCATAACCAATGAGTCTTATAAGGCCATATCCCGCGACCCCAGTCCATAAGTGCATAAGAGGTTCCTGGTTCGAATGAATACGATTTATCTCCTATCGTAAGAGAACCTTTCGCGGGCATATAATTAATCTTATGGTTATAATAGAACAACCTTGGATCCTCTTTATAACCAGTTACAACAACAGTATTATCTGCTTTGGGATCGTCTTGTAGAACAATTTTTCCTTTTAGCCCTTTATCTTGAAATGTAGGATCGTCAATTGTCAGCACTCTGGTGTTTTTCTCTCTTGAAATTGTAGCTTTGAATTTCTTAGTAGGAAACTCAATTTCACTGTCTTCTAACGAATTTAAGGGGAGGAGCTTCGATTTTGTAAAAAATTTCATTAGACTCTTGCCGTCTCTCTTTTTTTCTTTAAAATCCAACCACACATAGCTCATTTGGGTTAGGTATCCAATATCACCTATCGTTAACTGAAACCCAAAGTCCTTATTTAAAACAGAAAAATGATCCCATTCTTTTATGCGAGACCAGCCTTTTCCAATTTTATCTTTATTGTATTTTAGTATTGGTTTTTTTGCCCATCCTCGTTGAAAGAGGGAACCATCATCATTAAATAAATCCGTTGATTCTGTTATTTCATTTTGATTTCCCAAAACATTCACCTGAGTTTATTTTGCAATTTTTTGGCAAATAGTATCTATCTTTTTAACAGTTTCATCAATAATCTCGTCAGAATGGAGTATACACATATAAAATCGACTTCCTGCGACTGAAATTATTTCTTGATCAACTAAAGCTGCTCCCATGTGTTCCATAAACTTTTTCCTCAATGGAAGCTGTCCTACTTGGTCAGGAATATCAAAACTTAATCCAAATAGACACGATGTATGAAAATGAACTGTGCCACCTAAATTGTACGAAAACCATGGTAACTCGTGTTTTTCGAACACTTTATTTAATCCATTTGCTAAACGAGCTCCAGCTTTTCCAGCTTTTTCCGTTGCTCCAGTTTCTTCAACTAATTTAATGGCATGATATGCGGCCGCACAAGTTAATGGATTCGCTGCTAATGTTCCCCCGCTGTAAGCCCTTTTTCCACCACCAACTCCTGCAGCGCAAAATTTCATATACTCTTCTTTGCCTCCAATAGCTGCTGCGGAAGGGTATCCATGTCCAACAATTTTACCAAACACCGATAAATCCGGTTCATAACCGTAGTAAGCTTGACCACCACCCATATGCAATCTAAAAGCACACACAACTTCGTCGGAAATCAGAAGAGTTTTATTTTCATGGCACAGCTCTTCCACTTCTTTATTAAATCCAGGTTTAACGGGGTTAGCTCCCGATTCACCCCCCATTGGTTCAATTATAACGGCAGCAACTTTTCTTTTTTCCTTAAACATTTCTCGTAGTGTTTCGATATCGTTTGGAGGACATGAATCGGTATATTTAAACACATTCTTAGGAATTCCATGTGACTCTAACAGCTTTGTTCCAGGTACGTGCATATCGTAGACCAATTGATCTGACCAACCATGGTAACTGCCCCCCATTTTAATTATCCATTTACGATTTGTTGCAACTCTGGCAATTCTTATAGCAAGCATATCTGCCTCCGTGCCAGTTTGAAGCCACCTTATAATTTCACAAGAAGGGAAATGTTTTTGTAGTTGTTCTGCCGCAAGATATTCGTATTCATTAGTTATCCCATGACAAGGTCCAATCTCCCGGATCACTTCAATAACCTTTTCTGTCAAAACGGGATGATTATGTCCAAGAATAATAGGTCCTCCGTCCATTAGATAATCCGTTAAGATAACATCGTCGATAGTTTCCATGTAGCAATCAAAAACTCGCTTACTTTCTAAGGGAAAAGGATAATTAAAAGCGAGATTATGTTCAACTCCTCCCGGTATGATCTTCCTCACTCTTTCAAAAGCTTTCTTAGATTTAACGTGGTTTTTTTCATATCTTTCAAGGATCGCCTTCAATTCTTCGGATTTGAACTTACTTATAGGCAAATCAACAATATTTTTAATTTTAGCTATTTTTTCCTCATAATCCATAAAACATCATCAACTAATACCATAATTTCCTTAATTAGAGTATAAGAAGCAACACTAATTAATATAATTAGAAAAGCTATCGATCGAAAATTAAATTTGCCTTTTGTTGTGTTTAACTTATAATCTAAATTTTATATACAAATCATTTAATAGGTTTAATCAGTTTCGACTCAATTAAAGATTCTAACGCGTTGATGATTTCATCTTCGTTCTTTTCAATTTCTCTTTCAAGGATATCCATTAGTTTAAAATGGCTCTTCTCCTTTAAGATCAAGAAGATTGTGTTCATAATTTGGAATTCAAATTTGGATAGGTTCAATTTTTTCTTATATTTAGGAAGCTCTGATTCCTGAATATTAACTTTGAAGGGATCTTTGTAGTAAATATCAAAATACTCGTAGATTAAAGGTTGTATGATATCATCCAAACCATTGAGATCATTATTCCAATTCCTTAACCTCTCTGCTATTTTTACGTAAAATGTGAAACTAAAATATGTGAGTATTTCCTTTAAACGTTTAGAAGATTTGGATTTCAATATAATGACCGTTCGCAATTCCTCTACATCTAGAACAAGACAGTAAAATTGCTTTAGATCTAGCTCTACAACTTTATTAAAATCAACGCTATCTTTGGATTTCTTCGTTTTCCCTTCCTTTTTATCAGTTCTAGTCATCTCTTCTCCAATAATCGACACAGCTTGAATAAATCCGGAAAATAGCGTCTTTTTTCCTTTCATAATTGGTGAATAACTTTGAGAAAACAACGGAAGGCCACTGTGCTTATGCATGGCTATAATAGCCTGCAAATTTCTTATATCCTTAAATTTTTGGGTCCTTAACATCAGATAAGATTTCATTCTTTGCTTTCGTGGTAAAATGACATAAGATCTCACACTTAAACCACCGAGTAAGCCAATTATCACGAATAATATACTTATGAACAACCATAATAAATAGATTGATATATCCTTCTCGGGAATAAATTCAATATACGAGATTTCAAGGAACGCTTCGTCAATAGAAACGGTAATGATCTTGTCGTAAATAAATTCATCTGCGATATAAAGTTGAATTGCTATAGACACATTTTCTTCTTTTGAAATTAAGGATATGATATCAAAACCCCCCAATTTTGCGTCTTGAAATACACCAGTAACATTGGAGTCAACTAATTTAATCGTTTCTAAAATCTTAATATTATTTACGAAGATTCTAATTTCAGAATTAGGAGAAAAAGAAGAAGGCCAAGGTTTATCGCTTTTATATTTGAATTCAAGATTTGCCTCGGTAACCTCGATGGGATACTCACTAATATCACTAATCCTATCTAAATTCTGATTCCATGAGAGATGTGTGAATTGATCAATTATTTTCTCATAGGAAAAAGTTAAATTTACAGATTTTAAAATCAATTGGGTCCAATTGTCTGCGTCTTGACCAAAATTATCCTCACACCAAATCCTCATACCAACCGAGATTGTGAAATCTTTGTAATCATGACCTAAAACAGAAGTTAAATAATACATTAACGTTTCTTCAGGGATTGTAACCATTACAGTATCGTTCAAATGGTTAATTTCTGGCATATCTTGTCCAAGTTCCCAAGTTTGATAATATGCAACTTCAAAGATGTTATAACTTTCTATATCAGAGATTAAAACGTAAAATCTTACAAAATCCCCCGTGGATGCTTGGAAAGGTTGTACTGGATCTTGATCAATACCATCATCACTCATAACATCTATAGCACCAGTATAATGCTCACCACCACCAGGGTCATCATCTAAAGAAGGTGTTGCTTGAACTGTTGCATTAAAAATTGCGGTAATATTTGCAGATGTAATAACATAATCAGATATGTTAACGGGCATCTCGAGAATACGATTCCAATTTACAGCAACGCTCTGATCAGCCCCTTCATCCCAATAATGAGAAACGCAAGCTCCACTAGAATTGAGGTCATAATGATCTGGAAAAGCTGGGAAGTTTAGGTTCATTGATGCATTCCAATTCGAATCTTGCGTTAAATCTGAATAAAAATTGTACTCCCTTTTATCGCCTAGAATTTCAAAATTTGCTGCTCCATTGTTATATGTAGCATTAATATCCGTCTCGTCTCCTTCAACAATGTAATTCCAACACCCTATAGGAGATTCAAATGAGGGATCTTCTAATATTTGTGTTGTATAATGTTTTTCGCTCTGAGTGTGTAAATTTGATATTTCTTCATTTTGTTCATCTGGAAATTGAATTAAATTTAAGATAATACTGGTTAAGAAAACTGATATTAGTATGAAACCTACTTTCTTAATTTTTTTTGAGTTTGAGATTACCTCTACACCTTTGCAATAAATCTGAAGAATCGATACCTTAACCCTTATCTGAGCAAAGAAATGATAATACTTAAAATATTTATATTTATGCGTTTTTTTACAGTTTTATCAAACGGCTGCAATCCATTGTTGAAATAATCTTTATTTACCTTAACAACTTTTATATTAAATATGTCAGACTCAGAAAAAAAATACATTCTTGCGATAGATCATGGCACGGGAGGACCTAAGACCGCTATAGTCTCAACCCATGGTGAAGTTGTCGATTGGGCATTTCAAGAAGTTCCTTTACACGTAGAAAAGGGAGGGGGAGTTGAACAAGACCCAAATGATTGGTGGAATGCCATTCTGAAAACATCAAAAAAGGTTATAGATAATGGGCTTGTCTCAGTTAGAGATATTGTGGGGGTTTCTAATACAAGTCAATGGAGCGGCACAGTACCATTAGATAAGAATGGAAATCATTTAATGAACGCGATAATTTGGATGGATACGAGAGGAGCTCCATATATCAAAGATGTTTATAAAGGTTTAATAAAATTCTCTGGAATGAATATACTCAAAGCGTTAAAATGGGTAAAAAGAACCGGTGCAGCTCCTGGATTAAGCGGTAAAGATCCAATAGCACATATGCTATTGATAAAGCACGAATATCCTGAAATTTTTGAAAAAACTTACATGTTTTTGGAACCACAGGATTATATAAATCTAAAGTTAACTGGCAAGTTTGCTTCTTCCTATACAACTATAGGAGCACATTGGTTAACAGATATAAGAAAGATTAATAACATAAAGTATTCTAAAAAGCTAATTAAAATGTGCAAATTAGATCAGAGTAAATTACCCTCAGAATTGGTCAATTCTACTGACGTTCTAGGTCCAATAACAAATGAAGTTGCTAACGAATTAGGATTGGAAAAGAGTGTTCAAGTTATAGCAGGAGCTCCTGATCTTGCAACCGCTGCAATCGGATCGGGTGCCGTTAAAAACTACGATACACATATTTATATTGGCACGAGTGACTGGGTAATTTGCCACGTACCCTTTAAAAAGACAGATATTTTCCATGGTGTTGGAACAGTTTTATCTGGAATCCCTGGTAGATATTTTGCAATTAATGAACAAGAAATTGCTGGAGGAGCATTATCATTTCTAAGGGATAAAATTCTATATCATAAAGATGAATTGTTAAGAGAAGAAGCTGTGCCAGATGTTTATAAAATTTTCGATAGAATGGTAGAAAATGTGCCTGCTGGTTCAAACAATCTTATTTTTACCCCTTGGCTTATTGGAGAAAGATCACCTGTTGATGATCACACAATTAGAGGCGGAATTTATAACATTTCTTTAGAGATGTCAAGAGAGCATTTGATTAGAGCGATATTTGAAGGAGTCGCTTATAATATAAAATGGTTGTTTATTTATCTTGAGAAATTAATCCAAAAAAGGAAAATAAAAAATACTCCCGGAATGTCGAAAAAGGACATTATTATACCAGAAGTGAGGATAATTGGAGGCGGAGCTAATAGCAGAATATGGTGTCAAATTTTTGCTGATGTTCTCGATAGAACTATTAAGCAGGTTAAAGATCCTATTCAATCAAACGCTCTTGGGGCAGCATTTATCGCTTCAGTTGGTCTGGGGTACCTTACTTGGGACCAAATTCCTGAGTTAGTTAAATATTCAGAAACATTTAAACCAAATCCGGAAAATAGAGCAGTTTACGACAAACTCTTTAAAGAATTCACAAATATTTATAAAATTATGAAGAAACCATATAAACGCCTAAACGAATTAAAAAAAAATTAAAAAAAATTAACCTTTTATTTCTTTTCCTTTTTCCATTTTTGCTATGTCTTTTTCTTGAAGTTCTCTTCTTTGTACTTTTCCAGTCATACTTACGGGAAGACTCCGGACAACCTCAATTAATCTTGGGCTTTTCCATTTTGCCATGTTTTCTAAGCACCAATCCTTTATGTCTTGAACCTCCACATTTTTACCGACTTTAAATCCTTTTTTAAGCACAATCCAAGCCTTAACTTTCTCCCCAGAAGATTCATCTGGAAGTCCTGCGACAGCAACCTCGTCAATCATGGGGTGATGTCCCATTAAATCTTCTACTTCTTTTGGAAATACTGAATGTCCTGAGACTTTGATTAAAGATTTCTTTCTATCTCTTATTTCGCAAAAACCGTGTTCGTCCATAAATCCGATATCCCCAGTTAACAACCATCTCTTTCCGTTCCACATTTTTAGGTTATCTTCTTGCTCTTTTTGCTCGCCTAAGTAGCCTAGCATAATATGCGGACCTGCAACACAAATTTCTCCAGTATGTTCTACTCCAAAATTATTTCGTTCGGGTGTACCGTCGCAAATAGGACCAGCTTCGAAATTTGTTGAATCAAATATAGCCCAATCTACTCCAGGAACAGGTAAACCTAATTTTCCTGATTTGTTAGGTCCCCAAAATGGTGCTACACTAGTTACTGGAGAAGTTTCTGTCAAACCATATCCAACTCTTATCGGGCAGAAGATTTCTTCAAACGGAACGCGGATATGATCGTGGAGTGGTCCTGCGCCTTGAGTAGCATAGCTCAATTTATCGGCAAAGCTGTATTTCTTCTTATATTCTTCGACTCCCACTTCTTTAACATAATCTGTTAATCTTTTGAACAGCATTTCTACCCCAGTATACATTATTCCTTGAGGTGCATCAAGCTGATTAATCGTCTCTGATAGAACATCATCTGCAGGCGGTTTAGGGAATAGAAGCATTTGCATTCCTAAAGATAAAGCCCCGTTCATAACACAAGTCAACCCAAAACTATGGAAAAATGGAATACTTCCAATGGTGATCATTCCCGGTTCAAGGTTAGTCCATGGTGTAATCATGTGTAAATTTGAGATAAGGTTTGCGTGACTGAGCATCGCTACTTTGGGGAGTCCGGTTGTACCTCCCGTCATAAGATAGACTGCGGGATCTTTCCAAACATCTATATCAACGGTAATTTCTTTTGGTTCCGTTTTTTCTATTATGTCCTTCATCCAATGGATCTCATAATCCTCTGTTTTGTCTGGGATTTTATCTTTAGCAGAAGGAATTCCAAGACTTTGCATTGTTTCTTCATCGGTTGTGAAAAAGTCGACAAAATTGGAAGGAATGAGATATTTTACATCAGTTTTTGGCAATATAGTTGCAGGACCAGCAATGTAAAGCATATCCATTAAAACTAAGACCTTCGCTTTTGTCATTGTTAACGAGTGCAATAGTTCCATTGGTTTGTAAGTTGGATTAATACCTTGTGCGATTGCCCCAATATACATACATCCCATATATGCGACAACAAAATTTATGGAATTGGGAAGATCGATTGCTACCACATCTCCTTTTCTAATACCTAATGTATCGTAGAGAAATGTGCCAAACTTCTTCCCGTACTCGAAAAGTGTTCTCAATTTAACTCTTTCCATGTATGGACCATATACGAATATACAAATATCGTTATCCCAGGTTCCATATTTATCAGCGGATTTAATAAATCCTTCCCACATTGGATTTATCTCAATACCTTCAATATCTTTTATTTGGTGGGGGACGCCTTCAGGCCAATAACCTCCTGTAAACCACACTTTGCTCTCATCAACTAAAAACTCTGGATCATCTATACTTGTCATTTTTTATCCTCTAATTTTCTAGAATCAATATTTTTTAAAATTATAATAGAAAAACTTTCGATTAATTATAATATTTTTGATATACTATACTATAATAATTTACCTTGATTTCAATTAAGGACAACATCAGAATCTTACTTGTTTGATAATTTATGGGATTTAAAGAAAAACTTAAGAACGCGTTGATAGGAATCCTAACTGATGAAGAATTATCAGTTCTTCCGCGAGGATTTCAAACCATTGGTGATGTAGCAATAATAAAACTAAATTCTATTTTGCTCGGAAAAAAAAATGCTATTGCTGAGAAATACTTAGAATTATTGCCAAGTATAAATTCCGTTTATTTGAACTCGGGAAGAGTAAAAGGAAAGTTTAGAACCCCAGAAAAGATAGAATATCTAGCTGGTGTAGATAATCCCGTTGTTCAACATAAAGAACATGGAGTGATCTACAAATTTGATTTTACCCAGATAATGTTTAGTATGGGAAATCTAAGCGAAAGGAAATTTCTGGCTACATTAGTAGAAGACGGAGAAACAATTGTTGATATGTTCGCTGGTATAGGATATTTTTCATTACCCATCGCAAAGCATTCAAAACCTAAAAAGATATATAGTATAGAGTTAAATCCCGAATCTTTTAAATTTTTGAATGAGAACATAAGGCTTAATCATTTTGAGGATATAATTACTCCGATAAAAGGAGATAGTAAGATTGAAGTAATAAAATTGAGCAAATCTGGAATTAAAGCTGATCGTGTTATTATGGGAGTATTTCCCGCCCCAAAAGACTTCATTAAAGAAGCGTTAACCTTAACAAAAGTTGACGGTACGGTTTACCATTATGAGGGGATTGTTGATAAGGAAAAATACTTAGCTTTATTTGATGAGTTTAAAGAAATCGCGGAAACAAGTGATTTCAAATGCGATCTTTTGGGTAAAAGATTTGTAAAAAGTTACGGACCTGGGTTATACCACGCTGTTTTTGATATAAAAGTATATAAAAAATGATTTTAAAAATCATAACCAATTTTTGATAAAAATAAATTTAAATTACTTTAATTTTGTTAAGTAAGTAATTACAATATCAATTAGAGAACTAACTGAATTTAAAGGTAGAGAATATGTATTTTCAAGTTTTAAGTGAATTAGCAAAAATTTCAGGTTTAACCGCCCTTATTTCCGTATCAATAAGTTCATTTTTAGGTTTAATTGTTTTGATAAAATATATTAAAACCAGACAGTTTTTAATACTTAATTTCTTTTTATTTATCATTTTTACATCATCTCCTTGGTATCCAAGCGGATTGGGATACTTATATTGGATCATCACTGGAGAGGTTCTAATTTACCTGGCATATGTTCTTATTGGCACTGTAGCTATACCCATTGCTATTATAGCTTGGCTAAATGTATATTTCTCAACATTAAATCCAAAAAAAAAGAAGCCAGTCCTAATCATATATGGAATACTATCGATTTTTTTTGAAGTGTATTTATTTTATTTCCTCATATTTGCTCCTGGAGCACCTGTTGATTCGTTATTAGGAGTTATACCTGATCCGACTAATCCTATGGATATAGATTATAAGGGGTTTGTATTGATATTTTTAGGTTTGAGTATTTTGACTGCTTGCATAACAGGATTTCACTTTGCTGTAAAATCTATGAATAAAGAAGAACATCTCGAGATAAGATGGAAAGGAAGGTTTCTTATGGTTGCTTTTTTATTTTTTGGTATCTCTGCTATATCTGACGCCATAATTGAAATGACTCCCTTTTTATTAGTTTTAATGAGAGCTTTCTTAGTGGTAGCGAATTTTTTCTTCTATCTTGGATTTATACTTCCAAAATGGAGTAAAAAACTCCTAAAAATTAAAGAAGAATCACTTTTGACTACTTAAATTTATAACTGGGATTCTTCCGGTTGCTTTTTAATTAACGAGGATGCTCTATTTTTCATTTCTTCGTTGATTTTGATATAATCTTTTTTAGCAGTAAAGAAAAGTGGAATCCAGAGGCAAGTAGAACATATCCCAAATATAAGAAGTGACCAAAAGATTGTAGCAGAAAAACTTCCTGTGATAACATAGACGAAACCCCCTATAGCTGCACCTAAAGCTCGTCCGATAGAATCTATAAAAGATCCAACTGCTACCATAGTACCACGATTCTCCGGAAAATTAACATCAATAAGAGAACTATACCAATTAGGACCTATTCCCATAGTAAAAGCAAGACCTAAACCAAGGAACGAGCAAAAAACTAACCATAAAAGCCAAAATCCAATTTCATTGACTGAAAAAGTTCCAAAGAAGAAAGTAGAGTTTGAAACGTTAGGTGTCATAGCAAATCCAAACAGAAAGAACGGTAAATTCAAGATTGAACAAATTACTGCAACTTTCACTCTGCCAGAAAGATCTCCTCGTTGAACCTTTTTATCTCCCAAATGAGCTAGCCAAAATTGTCCAACAATTAATCCAAAGATAATTATAAAAAGAAAGAGAATGATTACCTTGATATTGCTAACATTAGCACGAAGATCAACATTAATATAGGGGAAAATGTAAGCTAGTATTAATCCTGAAGCGATCACATCAAAAAAGTTAAATATTAGAAAGAAATTTGATTTCCTTTTGAAGATTAATTTTAAATCTGAAAATTTAATCTTGTAGGAATACTTGAAGTTTTCATCTAAAAAAGCTTTCTCTAATTGTTTCTCTTTTGATGCTCTTTTAGGTTCTATGGCAATGAAATAATTTAGGACCGTTAAGATGAGAGCAATGATGCCAAGATAAAAATAAGGTAAACGCCAAGTATAGAGCACATCTGGATAAGTAAGGACAATATAACCTATTTGTTGAGGAAGAGTTACATATATTTCAGGTATAGCTTCGAAATTAACTTCGTTAAATACTAAAGCTAATGCTGCTGCTACCAATGTCCCAATATTTGTTATCAAACCCCAAAATGCGAAAGATTTTGAGCGCGAATCAGATGAAATTATGTCTGCTAAGTATGAAATTACGAGAGGTGTGGTTACACTTACAGCGATTGCTGCTACAATCCTGACAAGTATCAGCTGCCAAAATTCTTCTACAAATAAATGTAATATGGCAATTAATGACCATAATGCACCAGCAAAGATTAAAATTTTCTTTCTATCTATCATATCGGTTAAATAGCCAAATACAAGAATTGAAATGCCATTTACAATCGTATAAATGCTTATAATGATACCAATAGCATCAATCTGTATTCCCAAATCAGCAATAATTAATATTTCATTAGGCAGAAATAGGGCACTGTCCATTATAATGATAAGGATCAACGACAATAAAAAAAATAACGAAATAAACTCTCTCTTCTTCATAGTTAAGATACACTTTTAATAATCGATAAAATTAATTTTATTTCGTCGTAATCTTATAATAAGTTTGCTTTTTTAGAGAGATACTTTTAAATGTAAAAGGAACAAAACTAGTAAATGCTAATTTTAGTATAATTTTAAAAAAACAATATGAAAAAATGATTAAAATGTCCGAAGAAAAAGTCGAAGTAAAGCCTGAAGGGAAGAAAAGATTACATGTACGTTACGAGTGGTTAGATCAATTTCGAGGGTTGATAATAATTTTCCTTATTGTTTCAGTGATAACTTGGCCTTTATCAGGTGATTTTCCAAGTACAGTTCCAATAGGACCTCCTCTCCTAAATCATGGATTTCAATATTACGATGGAAATCCCGCATTAATAACCATAATTGATATAGGCCAACAAATTTTTATGTTCATTTTAGGTTTTGTTGCGTATATAGCATTTACTAGTAGGAAAGAAAAAAAAGGGATTGGAGCGGCATGGAAGCATGGTTTAATCCGAGTAGGTATATTATATGGTCTTGCATTCTTAGATGATGGATTAATAGGAGGTCTACTATTTGGCGATGGTATACCATGGGACGAAGTGTTATGGTATGGCACATTAGCTAATTTAGCAATAGGAACCTTTGCTGCATATCTGTTTACCTATTTAATTTCTAAAAACGCAGATCAAAGGATGTATGTATGCATTGCAATAATGGTAACTCACGCAATTTTATATGCAATACCTATATTCGAGCATAAAGGTTTTGGTGGTGGTACCATTCCTTTTCCTTTTAATTCCTTGAATCACGCTGCAATTGCCATAGCTGGGACCTGTTTCTCTCAATGGTATAAACTGGATTCGAATGACCCTAATGTTGGTTTTAAAAAGAGAATCTTACCAGTAGCGACAATTTTTATAATTATATTCTATTGTTTGGATTGGATACAACCTGCAGAACACCACGATGCCACAACATCCCTTGCCTTCCTCGCAATTGCAGCATCAGGATTTTTAATAGCGGTTTTCTACGGTTTCGAGAAATTGAAGTTTAAAGTTCCAGTGCTTTCAGAAATGGGTAAGAATATGCTCCTATTGTTTATATTGGCTTTTATATTCGATTTTACTATTGGTCTTTTTGAAACAGAGATTCGTGTGGCAAATCCACTAATAGTAATGCTCTTGGTAGGAGTAGTACCAATCGCTATTGAAGCAGGAATCGCTATGCTGTTAGCAAAATGGAATATAAAGATTAAAATCTAATTTCTTTTTTTTTTATTTACCAAATTTTTCCTTGTTTTTGTTATAAAATGACAATATCACACATTTTTATTATCATGAGAATTGAGTGGGGAAATAAGAATTTTACTGTAAATATATAAAAGTAGAAAATATTATATTTTTGAATACAATTACAATTAGGATGAATTACTTATGAAAAACGATATTACTGTTGGTCTAGATTATAGCCATAATAATATGTTAACTTTAGA
>JAHQWP010000109.1 GCA_029856235.1 Promethearchaeia archaeon | reverse complement strand
ATTATAAATTATCCTAAGGATATTAGAATATAATAATAAAATATTAAATTTTTAAAACCAAAAAATTAGTTGTTATCTGAGAATAATTCTTCTCTTCTAGGATTTCATTTTTGGTTCGAGAGCATTGTTTTACGGTCTCCAAACCATAAAAAAAAGGAGAAAATAAAGAAATTTAAAATAAAATGGAATTCATAATTTCTAATAAAAAAAAGGAAATTAATGAATGTTGAATTTCAAGTGCTTATACTTCCTTAAATAACTTTTGAATAAAATTTTTGATGTGGTTGATAGCATCTTTGGATTCTGGAAGTCTATTCAATCCAAAAACGTGAAATCCGTGAGGTACATCGTCCCAGGTCTCAAAAGTTACATCAACTCCGTCATCCTTGGCTTTATCAAAAAGACGCTCACATCCATTATAGAGCATTTCGCACGTACTTGCCTGTATAAGCAGTGGTGGAAAACCCTTTAAATCAGCGGTTACGGGAGAGATTAATGGATCATTGGGATCTTTACCTGCTAAGTAAGCGGGAATACAAAACAGCAATAGTCCGCCATCTGCTAAAATCGGATCAGTTTCAGCATTTTCAAAAAGTGAGTCATCAGCTTCTTTTAGTCTTAAATCTGTACCTGGTGAAATACAAATCGCTCCCAAAGGTAAAGAGATTCCTTCTTCCCGTAGTCTTAAAAGTGTTGTGAGGGTATAATAACCTCCTGCTGAAAGACCACCGATAATTATGTTTTTAGGTTTTATTCCTGACGAAAGAAGCCATTGATATGCCTTGACACAATCTTCTTGACCTACGGGATGAGGATATTCTGGTGCAAGGCGATAATCTACACTCAAAACTCGCATCTTTGTAGCTTGCCCCAAAGCAACAGTAAAGTATCGCGAGTCTCTAGGAGAACCTACAACCATACCTCCACCATGAAAGTATAATAACACTCGATGTTCATCTGCACCCGGTACGATTTGCCATTCCGCTGGGACCCCATCTACTTTAATTTGCTCTATTTTTATCTCATCTGGGAGCGGATTTTCACGTTCTTGTTGATCTGACATAGTCTTGAACACGAATTGTAATAACCTTGAAAGATAGAGTCTTTCTTCATGACTAGTAAGATCATATAGATCATCAAATGTTAATCCCTCTCCTTTAGTTTTAACCCAACGAGCATTTGCTTCCATCATCTTATTCCAAAGATTAAGAAAATTAATTTTTTGATTTTCTTTAATTTTAAGAAACCCAGAAATAGCTTTCATTTGCAGTTTCTCAAAATCTTCCATAAGTTCATTCACTTGTGGAGTAAGCTTAGATTTATTAGATACTTGCATTTTTATTACCCGTCATTTTCGAATTTCTATAAAGATACACTTCTAAAATTGTAACATTAACTTAAAAATTTTCTTTAAATACACAGAACAAGATTTTTTTGCGTTTTGCCATCCTACAACTCATATTAATTAAGTTTTATCTGATAATAATTCTTCTCTTCTACGACGATAATATAGAATGGGGTTATCACCTTGAAAGAGTTTTTCTCCCATTTTTAATTGGGTTTTAACCGGTTGCTGTGTTATTACAACATTTCTATCTTGATGAAGGATAAGGATATTAAACTTATTCGCTATAGAATTAATAAGTGATTTGAGGATCGGGATTCTTAGAAATTTTTGGTAAAACCGCATATAAAATTTCGTATGATTTTCGTCGATTGGAACAAAAGCTATAAATATTCGAACTTTATTTCCAAGATAATTCTGCCAGATATGTGGAAATTTGAATTGTAGATGAAAGACCTTCATCTCATCAGTAAATTCTTCAGGTTTTAAAGGTCTAGTCTTGCCGTCATCTTTTTGGTTATACACCCAAATGGTCATTTCGTTTCCATCTTTAGAGGGATCAACCAAGGGTCCATGAACAAGCGTTTGATACCCACGACCAATTGTATTATGATGAACAAAAGGTAAATGAACAACATCAAGTTGATTTTCTATCGCTCGAGAATAATGAACTGGCCATACTTCAGTATGTGTCTTATATGAGAATTTTTTATCAATGTCCTGGAAAAAAGGTATTGGGGGATAATTAGCTTGAATCTCTCCCCACCACAACCAAATGAAACCATGTTTTTCTCTGGTAGGGTAAGATGTAACTTTAAAACGTTCTGGAACTGGAATATTACTCCCATTTGCAGGTATTATTGTGCACTGCCCTGAGTTATCATATCTTAAACCATGAAATGGACATTCTATTTTACTCCCTTTATCACATAATTTTCCTATGCTAAGTGCAGCACCACGATGAGCACATTTATCTCTCAAACAAATTACATCTTTATTTTTACCCCGCCAAAAGACCAAATTTTCTCCAAGTCTAGTAACTCCAACTATTTTACTTTTTGGAACTTCCTTAGATTCTAACACAGCATACCATTGATTCCTGATCATATTTATCACTAATTAAAATTTATACGATTTTAAGTTCCTATATTTAATAATTCATTAGACAGTTCTTTATAAAAAAAGTGAGTCTTAGTTAAGATTAAAAGTTTTAAAAATAAAAAATAAAAATTTAAGAAATAATTATTTAGAACTTCGTTTATTTCGAAAGATTACATATACATGGGCAATAGCAGCTGCGATGAACGCGATGAGGAACAGTATTATCGGTATCCAAAGAAATTCGAACCTGAGCAAATTAGCTATATCTCGACCAAAACCAAATGGTAATGGGACATATATGAAGATCATAAATACGAAATAAGCTACAACTATAGACCAACGGAGCCAATTTGGCAATCCCAACCCATGAATGTACGTGAATATGATCATTGCGAGAAATCCAAGCAAGAACATAGCCCACATGGGCTGTGAACCAAAATCAATCCATTGAGCGACTGCTACTATCGTGGCGTGTATAGAAACATATGTTTCTACGATTAACACCCACCACTTATTCAAGTGTAAACGAGTATATGCTAGTACCATCTGTATAAATAAGAGTGCCATGAAGAAAAATCCGCTCAGTAATGCAGGAGAAGAATCCATGGGATGAAACCAGAAAGTATAAACTAACGCCCAACTGAAGATAAGCTGATGGCTCTTCATAAATGTACTAGAAACTTCAGGGCGCATTAATTTTCCTCCCTTAATGCCAAAGAATATTCCGCGTTTTGGATTCTGCATGACTAAGAGGATTGAAAGCATTATAATTACGCTTCCTTGACTCGTAAAGATGGGAACATCTTGAGCAAGTCCGTCATACCATATTTGCGTTTGAAGTAAGTGGAGCAATGTAAATCCGACCAAAATAACTGCCATTACCCAAGTATAAGTAAGTAGTTTATTTCCATCGAGTTTTTTGCCATGATAATTCTTATGAGCCCAAATAATTACAATCCAAACTGAGAGTTGGTGAGCTGCGTAAAAAGTCCAAGTGATTATCATTGTTAAAGCGCTTCGGACATTTAGTTTCCAATAATAGTCATCGGGGCCTTTATCAGGATTCAATGGTGGAAAATTAACGCGTAATAATGGTTCAAGGAGAAATATTAGAACAACTTCTACTACAGCGAAAATTAGAAGTGCACTCCAGAGCTTGAATGCGGGAGCTTTCACTATTGAAAAATCTTTATTTTCAATTGTCATAATAAAGAGTATAAAGCGAAAAATAAAAAATTTCATCGCATAATCTATAAATTATATTATAGAGGATCTGATAAAATAGTACTTTTACATCTAATTTAGTAATACTCCATTAAATCCAATGTAACAAATAAATTTAAAACCACTTCAAGCCTTTTCAATCTGAAGATGCCCTTTGCTCAAATTCAATATGAAGATATTTATTTTGATCCTAAGGTCCAAGAAATGTGTGTGTCACCTAGTTTCAAGTGTCCTTTTTACGGTCATTCATGGAGCTGCCCTCCCAATTCGCCCTATCTCGAAAAAGTCTTATCCAGATATAAGGAATTTTATTTAATTTATTCGATGTTTGATCTAGAATCTTATACCGAAAAAGAAAAGGAAAGAACAGGTAGATCAGAATTTTTCATTAAAAATACTTTTTACCTGACAAAAACTTTTGAATCAAATGACTTGGAAAAGGAGTTTGAACAATTTTTAAAGCATTATACTAAGGGATATAAAAAAAGGTTTCTATTGTATGATGGGACGTGCAGATATTGTAAAAATCAAAAGGCAGGAGCTTGCACGTTTGATTCTGGTGAACCCTGTCGTTTTCCTCAGGAAATAAGGTTTTCCATGGAAGCTATTGGAATTGAAGTAATAAGAACAGTGGCTGATCTAAGAAATCAACTCAACATCGATTATCCTTCTAAAAAATTTTCATACAGATTTGGTTTAACGTGTTTTAAATAATCGAGGTAATGATTTAGATTCCTATAACTTTTGGAGGAACTTCGCAATATTATTCCGAGTTTTATTAGCCTCTTCTAACACTTCGTCATACTCATATTCGAACTCCACTTTAAGTATTTTCTCGAACTCTTGGAAATTTAGAGTAATGTTAGTTAATTCTTCTTGATTAAAAATCCACCTTCCAAAAACGTCGAACAACTCATCCAAGGTTTTGAGGAGCTGTAATATGTTTGGAACCGGATTTTCTTTGGAGATATCTTTTATGCTCAGATTCAACCACCCAAGACGCCACATGAAAAACAATCCTGTTGTTATATCATTGCTTTTCCTTAGTGTAAAACTTTCATAGTAATGTAATTCGATCCATTGATTATCTTCTAGATCTTTATACAGATTATTGCCTAACCAGTTAATGTAATCTAGAAGATGTGAGAAACTCTCAGTGGAGGAATTATTTGCTTTTTTGACGAACACTTGAAGGACAGGATAGATAATTTTAGGAGAGGTTACTCCATATATCCAGGATCCTAAGGCATTAAATAGATCAATTGCATTACTAAACAAGGCTTCAATGTCTTTATCATTGTTTTCCTGTAAATATGAATATAATCCTATTATAACATTACTTTGGTAATACATATAAAGGCGGCGTGTAGATTTTAGCTTTATATCGCTTTTATTGTTCTGATGATTATCATCAGGATTAATTGATCCTTTCACCATCTCTATGAAGTCAGTCTCCTGTTGGTTTTAGTGTAAAGTCCTCCATTATCAGAACTGAAGTCCGAGTAGGAGCTCTTGTTCTATGATTTATTCCTTTTGGGACTGTAAACCCTTGTTTTGGTTTTAATTCAATTACTTTTTCCTCTAGATCAATTAAAAGGAGTCCATCGATAACATAAAAGAATTCGTCTTCTTTATCGTGCCTGTGCCAATGAAATTCCCCTTCGATCACTGCCAATCTAACAACAGAATTGTTCACAGTGCAAAGAGACATATTCTGCCATTTCTTGTTACTATGTTCTATTAACTTTGATACGTCTATAATTTCCAGAGGCCCAAATTTAACCTCAAGGTCAATTGAATATTTGCGGTTGTTATTCATTTTTCATTCTCTTAGTTGTTGAAATGTATTATATTGTTAAATTATTGTATACTTTATTTTTAATTTGACTCACAAGACAAAAAACTCAAAACTCAATAAATATTTATATATTAGTCAAGTCATATAGAATATGACTAAAAAGTCTAAATGTTAATAAATTATCAAAATTACAAATAATATGAGTGTAAAGAAGATGACATCTAAAAGGCCGAGGTGTGAAAGCTGTGGGGCAAAAATCTATCCTAAGGTTAATCCATTTATAAGGGCTAATTTTTTGTTTGGAGACCTTCCATCATATTGTCCAAATTGTGGAAAGGAAATCAGTAATGAGAGAAACGCACAAGTAGCGAAATATAACACATATTTTTATGGATTATGGTGTATCGGGTTTATTTCATTTGTAATTATTGTGGTAATTATTTTACTTTCGATATCTTAGATCTCATTAAAGAGAAAAAAAAATTAGTGATATGTATTTAAATCTTAGAGATGTGAGTTAAGCCAATTAATTATATCATTAAACACTTCATCTCTATTGATTTCGTTAAAGATTTCGTGTCGAGCATCTTCGTAAAATTTATAGGTTACATCCTTAATCCCGTATTTGTTAAGGCGATCAATCATAGCTTTAACAGATTTAGTTTTATTTCCTATAACGCATAGAGACCCGGAAATAAAGTGGATTGGTAAATCTTTTGGAATAGTTTGTTCTTGTTTCGAGTCGTATATTTTCTCAAAGCCGTGGAGAAACTCTAACCAGAGATTAGCAGGACTCACAAATCCACACCAAGGATCGTCGATATATTTCTGCACTTCTTCCTTATCTCTACTGAGCCACTCAAATCCCGTTGCGTCTTCCTCAGTATCCCAATCGTGGTTATTAGATTTAAAATTCATGTCGTACATTTTTTGACTTGGTTCAGTGGGACCTAATTTCTTAATCTCGCTTTTAAGCAGGAGTTTGCCAGCTTTAACGACTAAAGCTCTCACTTTTCCGTTTGTTCCACTAAGAATAACTCCTTTAAGTTCATCTCCCCATTCCTGAATATAATCTTGCGTTAGGAAGGCGCCCCAAGAATGACCAATTAAAAAGATCGGTAGATTAGGATTTTCTTTCTTAATTATGTTTGTTAATTCGTAAAGATCGTTTACTACACCTCTCCAGCCATTAGGTCCTAAAACGCCAGCGTTCCCTGCTAGAGTTTTTTCTGTCAAATCACCAGCAGTCCTTCCATGACCGCGTGCATCGCCGGCGTAACATACATAGCCATCGTTACACAAAGCTTCAGCTACCCCTGCATAACGTTTAGCATGTTCTGCTAAACCGTGGACTATTTGGACAGCTGCTTTAGGGGAAGTATCTGGTTCCCATTTGTATACGAAAATTTCAATATCGTCCTTATCTTTAAAAGTAAATGTAGAACTTTTCAATTTTTATAACCTTATTATTTATTTTAAGAATTAAGTAATTTATAATGAGTTTTGTTTATAATGTTACTATTTTTAGGATTAATTAAATTAGGAAAAATATTTTTATCCTCTAACAAATCTGAATATTTCATTAAGTGTAACCTTCGATTTTTCTTACTTAAGCCATTAATATATTTTTCTTTAGTCCTGTAATCAGAATATCTTCCCTCTGGAGGTTCTCGTAGCCATTTTTTAGATGTGAACTTTAATCCCAAAAACAGCATTAGTAATAGAAGCATTATTGAATTATGATAAGAATTCCGTGGCGAATAAGAAGCATAAACCGGGTTCATAACGGGTATATTGCTATATTGGAAAACTAAAAAAAGAATAATGCAAAAAAGTACAGCAATATTACCGATTTTACTTATTCTTGTTTTTCTGTATCTTGCACCCCAGTATTTTCCGTGATATCCATCAGTTTTATTACAATATATATTTATGAATCGAGCGTACTTTTTTCTGCTAAAGGGATTTTTTCCCCACATAATTCCATCCCCACAAGCAATGGTATCAAATAGAAAGTGACCAAAATAAATACCTATAACCGGTATTATAGAAATTAGAGGATCTGAACCTATGAAAACATTTGTAATAAACAAGATAATAAAAGGCGTATATAAGAGGGGATAATGAGCTACAGAACTATAATGGTGTTGAAATTCCGTATCGAGCTTAAATTTGCCTCTCTTCTTAAGATAAAATACAATTGCATCAAAATCAGGGCAAATTGAAAAAAAAATTATTGAAGATATATAATAACTTGGCATTATAAAAGAACCGGTAAATAAAATATAGATAGAATAATATATTAAGAACCCAAATGCTGCATGTTGCTCAGTTCTGCTCATATTATTCAATTAAAAGGTTTAATAAATGTTTCAATCCAAAATTAACAAATTAAAGAATAAAAATTCCAAATACTATATTACTAGATGCTTAAAATTACTTAGCCTTAGTAATTATAAGTACGGTATATTTAATTTATTTAAAATAAGAGTATAGTGAAAAAGGATTTAATGGTCATTAAGGGCAACCAGATGACTAGAAGAAATTTACTCATTTTCATCAGAAACACTGAGAGTATCTGAATCTGTTTTTTTCTCTTTCTCAAAGTGTCGGATGTTTGTAATTAAATAAGTTGCGATCGAAATAGAGACCCCAATAATACCACAAAATAGAAAGAGGGTAGTTACACCTAAAGGAACGCTCAGTATTCCGGTTAAAATAATTCCTAGTGGCGAGATAATCAGAGAAAGTGTGCTATCTATTGACATGACTCTTCCTATTTTATCGGGAGGTACTATCGTTTGTTCTATAGTCTGAAAGATAGTGTTAATAATTGGTAAAGTAATACCCATTATAAGTAATCCAATTACCATCATAATAAAAAAGCCAGTGGGAATAAGAGCTAAATAAGCATAACCCAAAAACAAGACTATTATACCAATAAAGGTTGTGAGAATTTTATGGCTCCATTTATTCTTTTTTGTGGTAACAATTGCTCCTAAAATCATTCCCGCATTCATAGAAATAGATACAAATGCGTATTCATTAAGAGTTCCCCCGTGGAGAGTGTTAACATAATATGGTAGTAAGACTCCTAAAGGTTGTATTAAGAAATTGAGAAACATAGCTAGAATGATTATAGTGAACAACACTGGAACAGATCTTAATAGCACAAAACCCTCTTTAAAGTCTGTGAAAAAAGAGGGTTTATCTGCTGATTTCGAGCTTTCTTTTCGCTCTACTGAAGGTATCTGGATTAAAAGCAGTGGGATAAGCGCTATAAAAAATGTAATTATGTCAAGCCATAAAATTTGATGGAAAGTTAGAAAGAGAGAAAGTGCAGCAGCTAAGGCGGGACCAATTAGCTGAACAAGTCCTGAGAACAAAAAGTTAACTCCATTTATCCGGCTCAGTTTATCTTTTGGTACCATCAAAGGAATAACAGAACTAACAGTAGGATAATGAAACCCCTGGAAAATGCTGCGAATTGCAAGAAATATGAAGATTATCCATATCTCTGTGAAATTCATAAGAAATTACATAATTAGTATAAATGTCGCGACAGTTTGGAGTGAATCGACTACAAGAATTATCTTTTTTCTGTTAATTCTGTCAGAAAGTACGCCAGCAATAGGTGTTGCTATTAGCATAGGAAAGAAGTACATTAGGGAAGCTATAGCGAGAAAAATTGGGTTATTCGTTTTTTCTTGAATCCACCAGGTTATAATAAAATGAACAACCATTGAACCTAGTAAAGAAAACAATTGACCAGACCATAACATCAAATAATTCCTAAAAGTTTTCTGATTCGCTATTTCTTCCATTGTGTATAATCGTCTCTAATTCATTTTTCATCGAAAATTAATACTGTAATACCCTTTGGAAGTAATAGAATCAAAATTAAGTTTATGTTTGACCAAATTTTAAGATCTTTCGTCTTGCTTTTTTAATTCAAAAGATACAATTACAGCATCTCGAATTCCGATTCTGTTCGCAGTTTTTCTCACATAACTTAAACGACGTTTCCTAAGACCATCATGTACTATTACAGCCGGAATCATTGAGAAGATCAAATAGAAGGGTAAACCGAGCCATAAGATGAGACTTGGGATGTTTAACAAATTTCCTGGATATCCAAGATTAGCAATAAAAAGAATCACGAAATCATAAATGACGAAAATATAAGTAAAAAGTACACCAATTCCCGCGTAACCTTTCAAGAGTGTCTGAAACCACTCCCCGATTGATTTTATTAATAGTGTTTCGTTCGAGTTTTCAACTTTATCTTTAGTTGTAAATACTATACCTGAATCTCTCAATAGCCAGACGGGTGAAAATAACACAGTGGATGCACCAAAAGTAAATATAAGAAGTATTGTTTGACTCAGAACGCGAATAAAAACGGGAATTCTTAGTGTAATAGCAATTTCAGTTATTACATCTGCTTCTAATATTGAGGATATGATTTCAGGCGTTAAAAATATAAAAGACAGATTCACAGCCATTAACACGGGGTAAAATCCCGATTTTAATAAATTAAATTTTTTATCTTCTGATTCGTATTGAATACCATAAAATTTTTTTGATCTGTATAAGAATTTATGTAAAACCATTATTATTGGGGATAAAATGTATCCACCTAGTAAAACCCCTATGATACCAGAAATGGGGATGAATACGAGAAAAACTAGAACGAGTTCAGCTAATACATCGTCAACAGGAATGAATTGAATCAACGCTTTAGGTGTTCCTGATGGAAAGATAATAGCCCTCATAACAGCGTTTAAAATAAACCAAAATACAATATAAAGAACATACAGAATAATTAAGTTCCGATATCTTGGTTTTTTTTTATTAGACATCTAACTTACAATACATTTGGGTTTTGATTACTAAATAAGAATTTCAGTTTAAAAAAATTAACTAAAGATAGATATATGATTTAAGTCAACTAAAGTAAATTTGAATTTGTATTTCCTAAATATTTCTCAGTATTATTTAATATTTCTTCTTTTAAACTGATGAACGTAAGAATATGGGCTTCAATTCTATTCAAATAATTTTCCTAATTTCAATATTTAATTCAAAAGACTTTATCGAAAAAAGTAATTTTATAACCATCCAATTTATTAGTGATTTATGAGTGATAACGATGAGTTTGTAACAAAGTTATATCATTGTAGGATTTGCAATAACACTCATAAAACTAAGTTACGCAAGGATTTATATAAGAGACATGCAAAATTTCCTTTCTCTTACTCATTTCTCCATGGTGAATTAAAAAACATCTTAACTACATTATATTTAGATAAAAACTTAGAAATTCGGGGTGTAGA
Source organism: Promethearchaeia archaeon (assembly GCA_029856235.1). GTDB lineage: Archaea > Asgardarchaeota > Lokiarchaeia > Sigyniarchaeales > SOKP01 > SOKP01. The sequence continues at coordinate 20,383 of JAHQWP010000109.1, read as the reverse complement.
TGTTCAACAATTAAGTGATGATGATTTATTTTCAAAAGACCAAGTTGTCTCAATATCAAGTACCTTGATGGAAGAAATCGAAAGACTTAGGGAAGAAAACGACAAATTACAGGTAGAATTGCTCAATTTAAAAGAAAAAATTTGATTAATATTATCATTCAATATTGAATTTTAAGAAGGTAAGATATTATGACATTCGCACGATACAAGATGTGTATTTTTGGTGATGGAGGCGTAGGGAAAACTACTTTAATAAATCGCTACGTATCAGGGAAATATAGTGAAGATTTTAAAATGACAATAGGAGTTGATTTCTATACTAAAAATATTGAAATTGAGGGGATTAAAGTAAGTTTACAAATTTGGGATTTCGCAGGCGAGCAACAGTTTAAAAATCTTTTACCTAATTATGTTATTGGCGCATCGGGAGGGATATATATGTACGACATTTCTAGGTTCTATAGCATTTCACATCTTGAGGATTGGATTAAATTACTGGATAAAGCTCCTGATAAACAAGCGCAGAGGATGCCTATTTTATTAATAGGAGGGAAAAAGGATCTATCTATGGAAGGCAAGAGAGTTGTTGAAACCTCTTACGCTTTTGAACAAGGTCAAAAATTTGGAATTTTTGATTTAATTGAATGTTCTTCAAAAACAGGAGAGAATGTAGAAAAGATCTTTTATTGTATTGCTAGAAAAATGCTTGAAATATCAGGCATTTTATAGTCTAGTAATAAGTGTATTTAGAGGCTTGAGAGACAATACTTTCTTAATTATATCAATATAAACTTGGATTTGTAATACCTAAATATTTCTCTACTAATCCCATAATCTCTTCTTTGGAACCGATGTACCCTAACATTTGGTGTTTTGCTTTGCAATGAGATGTATTATCAATGGTTTCAAACTTATTTAATTGGAGTTCAATCTCTCCGAAGTTTAATAAGGTTTTATTTACAGATTCTGAATTGTAGGATTGAATGATGCCGATTTCCTCATCGGGATGATCTCTGGAAACATCAAAGCAATCTTCTTGGGATTTAGGAACATCGTTTGATAACTTAGCCAAAAATCCGTATTCTTCTGAATCAGGAATCTTAATCACATAACCGATTTTTGCCTTTCGAGTAAAATCAATATCATCTGGGCGAATCGCAAGTTTATATATATCATTAACATCAATTTTGAAGGCAACATAATTACTTCCTACGCGTAAACGATCTTGAGGGATAGTACGAAAATACGATAATGGTTTAGGATTAGGTAACGTGGGAATTAGAACGGTTCCGGGATTTGTTGGTCCTCCACTAATTATACAAGCTAATGACCAACCATTAATCTTTAAATTTGGTTGGAAGAAAACGCAATCATCTACGAACTCAACACCGCAATAACTCAATCCTGTTGAAATCGGCTCTTTTATAAGGGAAATTTGACGAGTTATCTCTCCATTATAAATGTGTTTTTTTATTTTTGATTCTATAGTCACTGGACTTGAAATCGTACATGATTTTGAGGATTCAGCTAAAATTTCGTAGTAAGCAGGATCCAAACCGTGAGGACAAAACCAAACTTCCCATGTTTGAGGCTTTTCGTAAAAAAATTCTCTTTCAGGGCTAATCCAATATCGATCTCCACCTATGTCTCTTTGTCTTGTTTTAATTACATTTTTTATTTCTGGATTTATCCATAACAAGCTGTAACTCTCATCTCTAGGAAATAATCCAAGTGGACGGCCTCCATACTCAGAGACTATCACAGAACTTTCCTCGTTAAGCTTTAGTTCAACAAATTTACCAATATCGTCCTTAATAGCTAATAAATCATTTCTATTAAAGTAGTTCATACTTTTAATTAAACTAAAATTAATAAAAGAGTTTACTGTTAGAATAGAAATTTTAGCAGAAGTACTATAATTTGTTATAATAAACTTTTTAATAGTATCCTAACAATAATTATTGTAAATTTTATAAAGAGGAATCTAACATGATTGTAAAAGCTACTGATGAATATTTAGCGTTATTAAACAAAGCTGTTGCTCGTGAAATACAAGTTTCGGCACAATACATGCTTCAACATACAAAAATGGATAAACTAAAGAGAAAAGTAATCAAGGAAAACTACTTGTTAGAAACTACGACTTACGACGAGTTTGGTAAGATTTTAAAGGAGTTAGCAATAGAAGAAATGAAACACCTTGCCCAAATTATGGAAAGAATTTACATATTGGGTGGAGAGGCAACCACTAAACCCGATAAAGTTATTATCGGTAACTCAATGAGAGAATTTGCTGAATTAGATTTAAAAGCAGAAGAAGAAGCTTTAGAACTATATCGTAAACTAATCGAAGCAGCTAAAAATATTGGTGACCGCGAAACATGGGTTTTGTTTTCTAAGATTTATAGCGATGAAGAAAAACATTTATTGATATTCCAAGACTATTTAGAGATGGAAGATGAGCCTGATTTAGGAGAAACGCCTGATTCTGAATGGAGATCTATTTTCGGTGAAGAATATATTGCTCTACTTAATAAGGCTCTTGCAAGCGAAATATCAGCGGTTATTCAATACACCACTCAGCACGAAAAAGCTGAAGGATTAGAAAGAATGAGGCGTAAGAAAAACGCTTTAGAAGTCGCTACTGGAAAAAACAAAGCAAGCATTGTTTCAGATGTTCTTAAAGAAACTTTCCTCCAAGAAATGGATCACATGGAAAAAATTTCGGAACGAATCTATGAAATTGATCGAGAATCTATAGCTACAGTTGATCCTTTACCTGAAATCGGAAATTCAGTTGAAGATTTTATTAAGCTTGATAGAGAAGCAGAAAATTACGCTATCGTTTTATACAGGAAAGTTATTGCCGAAGCAACCCGACTTGGGGATATTAAAACGAAAAAGCTTTTTGAAGATATTCTAATTGATGAAGAGAGTCATTACTGGAATTTTGATGACTATTTACCATAAAATATATAGCTCTTAATTTTTTTTATATTTTTTATTAATTTTACTTATTCACAATACTCGTGCGTTGCGCACATTTCTTTAATAATTGATTTGAATGATTTAAATTTATGTACCATATTAGGATCGAAAGAAGTGCTAAAATTTGAAAGGAATTTCTCCGCTATGTTTTTCCCTTGTTGCTTCCAAAGATCAACGGGATCATCCTGATCTACGAGTAATATAACATTTATGGGGTATTTTGGAATTATTATACAATTGTGTCCCTTAATTCCTTCAGTTGCTATTAAAACTACATATCCAATGTTTAACTCTTCAGTTATGTTCTGAATTGCCGTCATAAACCCACTGAATATATCTGCATGCTCAGTCTTCATGATGGTATGTTCTTGTCGGTATTCCAATAAATTAAACCCAGTATCCATATGTTGGATTAAGATTATATCTAACATAATTAGTATTTTTTTCTTGTAATTAGAATTATTAAATGTCGGAATGTTAAATAATTTCTTCAAAAACTAAAGGTGTGACATTTTTTAAATTGTTACAGATTAATATGTACCCTACAACAAGATTTTTTAGAAAAGTGTAAAGGTGGAATACATGCCTAAGATTATTCATTTTGAGATTAATGCAGACGATCCATTAAGAGCAAAAAACTTTTATGAAGACGTTTTTAATTGGAAAATTAAAAAATGGGAAGGTCCGGTAGAATATTGGAATATTGATGCTGGAAATGATGATGAAGAGGGGATAGGTGGTGGATTACAAAAGCGGGAGCAACCTGAAGATCATATTTTTAATTATATTAGTGTATCTTCAGTGGACAAATATAGTAAAAAAATTGAAGAAAGCGGAGGAAGTTTAGATTCACCAAAAATTACTGTTCCCACAGTGGGATACTTCTACATGTTTAAAGATACCGAAGGAAACAAGTTAGGTATCATGGAAGAAGACGATTCCGCAAAATAATTATTAGTCATAACAAAATTTATTTTCTTTTTTTTTAGTCTAAAACCATTCATAACATTTTATATGAAATTATTACTTAATATTTTAGTGAAAAAGCTTATGGAAAGTAAAGGATATTGTGATGAACGATTCATTTTAGCAAAACAAGCATTTGAGAAAAATTTTGATTTAGGTTTAGAGGTTGGAGCTTCTTTTGCGGTTTCCTTAAACGGTGAATTAGTCGTAGATATTTGGGGTGGGTTCTCCGACTCAGCTAAAACAAAACCATGGGAAAAAGACACAATAGTTAATGTATTCTCAACGACAAAAGTAATAGCAGCATTGTGTATACATATGTTGGTTGATAAAGGCTTAATAAATGTGGAAGCCCCAGTATCTAAATATTGGCCGGAGTTTGCCCAAGCAACTAAAGAGAACGTACTTGTCAAACATTTACTAAGTCACAGTGCGGGATTACCGGGATTCGATGAAAAAATACCTATTGAAGCGTTATATGATTGGGATCGTATTATTAATCTATTAGCCTCGCAAAAACCTTGGTGGAAGCCAGGAACAAAAATTGGATATCATATGATAACCTTCGGTTATCTTTTAGGAGAATTGGTACGAAGAGTTACTGGTAAATCTTTGGGAAATTTCTTCCGAGAGAATATTGCTAATCCACTAGATATTGATTTCCATATAGGGCTACCAGAAAGTTACGATCCCAGAGTAGCAGAGATTATAACCCCTGAAGAAATTTTTTTTAAATGGCAGGTAATTTTAGTGAAAATGTTTTTTAGAAAAACCGCGAAAGTTTTCTATAATCCAAGTCTAGAAAATCTTAACATTAACGGCCGAGCTTGGCGCTCTACAGAAATTCCAGCGGCGAACGGACATGGAAACGCGAGATCCATTGCGAAAGTAGGATCAATACTAGCATGTAGTGGCATGTTTGATAACAAGAAGATAATATCCAAGTCTACAGTAGAAAGAGCTATTGAACCTCAAATCAGTGGTCGCGATAGAATAATGCTATATTCTCCTCAAAAATTTAGTTTAGGATTCGGTCTTTTAGATGACAGATTTTTTCTTGGACCTAAAAGTTTTGGATGGGGCGGCGCAGGTGGGTCTTTATGCGTTATGGATATTAAGAAAAAACTAAGCATAGGATATGCGATGAATAAAATGCATATGAAAGGAGACGATCCTCGAACAGAGCCGATTTTTAAAGCCACTTGGGATGTAGTAAATGAATGAAAGTAGATGAAATAAAAACTCAATCGTTAAAGCAGCTTATTACTTTTCTTCTTTAGGCTCAACTTTTATCGTCATAGAGAGCGTTTCCTCAAAAACTTGGCCTTCTGGAATGCATTTAAAGCTTAAATCTTCTGATAAAAACACTTCAGTAAAATATCCTAACCAATAGCGAGAATATCTTTTGTTTTGTCTGTGCTTGAACAACAAATTATACTCATCCCCCTCGTGATGAACATCTATTTGATAGAAATAATTCGCAACAACCCATATTTTCGCTATAGTATTGATTAAATCCTCAACAGTGAGGTTTTTGAGAGGTTTACCTGTATACCAGAGTATTAAATCGTAAGCCACATTTCTCTTAAAGGGTTTTTCTAAAGCGTCTTCCGGAGCCTCTGCTGCTGCTATTAATTGGTTGAATGTTGTCTTCCCAATAAGCATCATTTTCATCTCATCTCGAGTTCTTACCCATAAATCGCGATCTAGGTTCTTTTGTTGACCGTAATACTGAACTGCGCGCTCTAAGAAGGTGATTAACTTTTCATCTTGTTCCTTATAAGTATTAATAATAGCCTTAACATCAGGTGACATTGAATTATATTCATCATACATTTCAACTGCATCTTTTACAAGATTTGATATTGTTGTTCCTAAGTTCTTGTATTTATCAATAATACTGCGAGTTGATTCATCGACCTTAACATATATAGGTTTATCCTTCGATTCAATTTCTTTCTCTTCACCTACTGTGTCGTGTTTGTTTTCCATAAAAAACACCTCTAAAAAGTTAATTGGAACATATTTTCCAGCTAAACTCTAAACCAAAATAATTATATAAGAATATATTAATCAATAAGACTATTAAATCTTAAGCTTATAAGTAATTTAGTTTATAAGATTAAGGTTATATTTATTATTTTTTAATAATGAATATTCAAAAATATATATTTGCCTTAAAGAAAATAAAATTAGAAAAATAAAAATGTCACAATCCCTAAAACAATTAAAAACAATGTAAGAATGTAGATTATCCTACTTAGCCAAATATGGATTTTTCTAACATTTTTGTTCTTCTTATATATAGCTACCAAGCCAATAACTATTATGGCGGTAAAAGAAATTATAGAAAATAACCCCAAAATCCCGTGCAATATCTCTAAAACTAAACCCCCTAATAAAATTAGACCTATAATACCTATTAATAATCCTAGAGAAGCAAAAAACTTATGTAGTAAGAGCCAGTTTTTAGGTTTATGCAAAGCGACCATCGAAATTGAAACCGAAAAAGAAATAACTGCGAGGAACATTACAAGGAAATGACGAAACAGAATAAGATCAGCTATTGCCATATTGTCACTTTAATTTTTAATTTTTCATTAATTAAAATTATATATTATCATCATTGAAGCTCAGCTATATAATAATTACCCTTATGAATCATTAAAAAAGAATCTAGAGCGATATTAGGAAGAATTGTGAATATTTTAGGTAGATATATTGTTGATTATTTTTTATTAAAATAAATAAAAGATAAATATAATTTTGGAATTAAATACTTTAATTCAATTATAATTAATTTAGAATGACTTTAATCGTGCCCACTTATACTCCCAAAGAAGCTGAATTCTATGGTCGATTTGGAAAAGAAATGCAAAAAGCTCTAACCAACCCAAATCAGAGTATCGGCACTTCAATTGAAGAACTTGCAAAAAATATCCCCTCCAAAAATGCGTTATTATATCAAGATTCTTCATGGACTTGGAAGGAATTTAATAAAGAGAGTAATTTGATCGCAAACCATTTTTTAAATTCTGGATTAGAACCGGGTAATACAGTTGCCTTGATGCTTGAAAATTCACCTGAATACCTCTTTTATACGACTGCTATTAATAAATTACAAGGAGTTAGTGCGTTAATAAATTTTAATCTGAGGAAACAAGCATTAATTCATTCTTTTCAATTGGTGGAACCAAGGTGGATAATCGTAGATGGTGATAGTTTACCTTACTTCTCAGAAATTGTTGAGGATTTAGATTATCCAATAGAAAATATATATGTTGTCAATAACCTCAAAAAAAAATCTCATGATTTTAATAACTTACAAACTATAACTAAGAATTTATCAAGAAATAATCCTGATACCACTAATAATTCAATTTTACGTCAAACTGCATTCTATATTTACACGTCAGGCACAACGGGTCTTCCTAAAGCTTGTGTAATGGAAAATTTTAAATTATTTACACAGGGTAACTTCTTAGGAATAGCCTTTACACAAGTAGATATTAATGATATTGTATATATCCCAACCCCTCTTTACCATAATTTAGCGATAGGAGTTGCTTGGCCCGCTATTTTTCGAACTGGTGCTGCTATTGCGATAAGAAAACGTTTTTCTGCCTCTGAATACTGGAGAGATATTCATAAATTTCAAGCAACTTATAGCATCTATGTGGGTGAAATACCTCGATATCTTCTCAATCAATCACCCTCTGAATATGAAAAAAATCATACACTCAAAAAGATGTTAGGATTAGGACTTCGAAAGGAGATATGGGAAAAATTTCAATCTCGTTTTCAGATTGAACACTTATACGAATTTTATGGATTAACTGAGGGTCATCGATCCCTTGTTAATCTTGAGGAAATTCCCGGAATGATAGGGAGATTAACTCAAGCTGGATTAGTTTTAGTGAAGGTTAATCCGGAAACAGGTGAATTTTATAGAGATGAAAGAGGTTATTGTGTCAAATGCAAACCAGGCGATATCGGAATGGTTTTGCTTAAAATTGATAAGGGAACCTTTTTCAAGGGGTATAAAGATCAAAATAAAACTGAAGACAAATATATTCAGGATGTTTTTATAAAAAATGATACTTATTTTAATACTAATGATATGTTAATGCTTCATGATGACCTATGGGTATCATTTGCAGATCGATTTGGCGACACATACCGATGGAAAGGTGAAAATGTATCAACTCTCGAAATAGAATCCATTCTAAATTCTTATCCATCAATTTATATGTCAGCTGTTTATGGTGTTTCTATCCCAAATACAGAAGGAAAAGCGGGGATGGCTGCAATTAAATTAGAACCATCTTTAAAGTTCGATATCGTTGATTTTTCTCAATATGTTAGAGAAGTTTTACCATCCTATTCTATTCCTGTATTTATTCGAATTTGTGAAAATGATCTTGAAATCACAGGACCGTATAAAATAAAGAAATCCAATTTACGTCACGAAGGGTACGATATAGAATTAATCTCTGATAATGTATTTCTATGGAATCAACAGGACAGAAGGTACATTTTCATGGATATTGGTATATATCAAGAATTAATAAATGGGCAGTTCATAATATAAAAATGATTTTTAGAGTATTTTTTTCACGAAATTTAAATTAAAAATTGTTTAATATTTTAAAATATACTCTTGAAAAAGATAGTTTCCGAGCTTTTCTGATAATTCTTCTTCTATATACGAAACATTTAAATAGCTACTTATAATAATAATTAGTGATACAAATATAAATTAATATATAAAAATATAGATAACAAAAATGCCGAGAAATAATTCGACAGTAGGTTCTATAATAGGATTAATAGTTTTTTTAGGTTTTGGTGCATTTTTTCTGTTTGGTTGGGGATCATTTAGAATCTTTAGCTTTTTACCATTTATCCCAATGATATTTGTTATTATCATTATAGGTCTAGCAGGAGCTGCGTCAGCGAGCTCAAGGCGCTCAAATTGTTGCTCACCGAAGTCCCAAAATCAATATCAATATTATTCCCAAGAAATTCCGAGATCTAATCCATATGGCGCTAAGACTTCGTATAGTTCCACAGTTCGACCTATATATATAGAAGATGTTGAACTTGAAAAACCAACAACCAACTTCTGTCAATATTGTGGGACGAAAAAGGACAGAAATGCTGTGTATTGTCATAACTGTGGTACAAAACTACAATAAGTCATACTTTAATCAGGTAAATAAATTAGGATGATAAAAGGAATAAAAAAAAAGAATTTTTACATTAAATTAAGAGAAAAGGGTTTTCCAGGCGAAAAAATATAGATAGGATACGCTTAGAAAAATTAGAGAAGGCGAACCATCGAAAGAAGTTAAAATTAAGAATTAAAATAAAACTCAACAAGCTAACTCGCAAGCTGAATTTAAATCTTCAATATTTAAACTAATAACTATCAGGGTAATTTTAATAATGATTTTGAGGGAAAAATAAATGGATATCTACGATATATTCTTTAGTATATGTTTGGGGCTTTTCATCGGGGGTCTTCTCTTCAGTATAATCTCAGTGTTCTTAGCTCACATGGAGTCACAATCGTTGGGTCAGGAAGTTGATACTGATGTAGATATTGATGCCGACGTCGATGTAGATATTGATGCCGACGTCGATGTAGATATTGATGCCGACATCGATGTAGATATTGATGCCGACGTCGATATAGATATTGATGCCGACGTCGATATAGATATTGATGCCGACGTCGATGTAGATATTGATGCCGACATCGATGTCGATATCGATACGGATGTCATCGGTATAACCACTACTCCTGCTCCAATTATGCTGCTATTATCTGCTTTTCTACTTGTGTTTGGAATATCAGGAATTTCATTGTATTATATAATAGCAATTGAAGGCTTAAAATTCTTAATGTTCTTAGGGGCTCCTGTAATTGGGTATTTTGTATCTAGATATTTAAATGTTGCATGGAAGAAAATCGCGAAGTCCCAATATTACAAAATATCTCCTACTCAGAATCTAATTGGCAAAAAGGGTGAAGTAGTGTTTCCTATTAATGAAAGAGGTGGTGTAATTAGGATAGTATCATCAACCCCTATGAAGTATGAAAAGATGCATGTAATGCCTTATGATGAAACCTCTTATTTTGAGAGAGGAAAGATTGTATATATCATTGGAGTGAAAAACAATAAAACAATAGTAGATATCAATAAAAATTTAGTAAAAAAAATGAGGTGAAAATATGAGCAAGAGTGAAAGTACAACAGAGAGAAAATATCGATATTTCACCTTTCATGGAGAAGACGTTCGAACTAAACGTTTTCAGAAGAAAATTAACCGTAAACCGACTTTAGCTTATGCTATTTTGACTAATACCATTATAATAATTGCATTTATATTTATTATGTGGTTAATGGTCAATTTCTTTGGTTAAGAGCTAAAAATTATTCAAATCTAATTACAAAAATTAAAAAAAAAAAATAAATTAATGGAGGTTATGTGAAAAGAGATGTTATTCCAAGATATATCACCTTGGATAGTAGGAATTTCGGTAACAATCGCAATAATTGGGTTTCTATTTATAATTTTTTTAGCAGCGCGATATCGAAAGTTTAAAACCAACCAATTTGTAATTCATCTTAGAAACGGTAAGGTTAAGTCAGCAGGGTTAGGTGGAAGTATATGGCTACTACCTTTAATCGATGAGTATGTTGTGATTCCAACTACGAGTATTCAGACAAAAATAGAAGCTCATGATCAAGTAGTATCGAGCGAATACCAGAACATAGAAATCGAGGGACTTCTAATTTGGAAGGTCGTGGATCCAGAGAAAGCATTTAGTGCGGTTTCTTGGATTCATAAGGATGACAACTATATAGAAAAAATCTTAAAAGGAGCTGCTGAGGCAATTATGCGTACTACGTGTGCTAACATGCCGTTAGAAAAGATCATAAGAGAAAGAAGAGAGATTATTGATCATGTTGAAAAGGACTTACACGAATTATCTGCTGATTGGGGCGTAATTATTGAATCCATTGAAATATTAGAAGTAATAATTGTTGAACAAGATTTAAAGAAAAACATGGAAGCTGTTAAACAAGCAGTTGAATTTAGAAAAGCGAGGTTGGCAAAAGCAGAAGCTGAAAGAGAATCTAAAATAAGGGAACTGGAAGTCCAGAACGAAATTGGTACTCAAGAACAAGCTGTTGAGAGAGAGATTGAACTCAGAAGAAAAGATAAAGAAATTGCTATTGCTGAGAGAGAAAGAGAACGGAAACAAATCGAAGCTGATGGAGATCGAATAAAAAAAGTTATTGAAGCTGAGGCGGATGCTCAACAAATTAAAAGGAGATTAATCGCTCAAGCAGAGGGAGAAGCAGAGAATATTAAGCAGCAGATGCTAGCTCAAGCAGAAGGTTTCCAAAAACAAGTTGAAGCTATGAGTTCAGCTGATCAAAGGTTCTTAGCCGTTCAGTTAACCAATATTTTACCTGAAATATTTAAAAACATCAATCCTGATAAGATGTTTATTATGGGAAGTGGTGATGAAGTTTTTAGTTCCTTGTCAAAAGCTATTTTGCCATTCTTACAAATATTGCCAGAATATTCAGATAAAATTAAAAATTTTCTCGGAAACGGTGATCTTTCTAAAATAAAGGAACTCATACCCGTAGATATTACTAAATCAAAATGATATAAAATAAATACAACAATATTTTTTCCAATTTCAAATCAAGTATTTTTTAAAGAATATGTTAAAAGGTTAGACTAAGAATATGGAAGATATAATAAAAAGCATGATTAATGGAAACAATAGATATCAGTGGGAAATCCTTCAAGAAAATCAAAAAATTGGAATAGATCATATAATTCCTAAATATCCTTTACTAATTCTAACTTGTATGGATCCACGAATAGATGTTCACCGAATTTTTCAATTGGAGCTTGGTGATGCGTTTGTTCTAAGAAACGCAGGCAATCAATATACGGAGGATGCTTTAAGATCAATCCTTATCGCAGTTCATGAAAACAATGTAAAATATATAGTTGTTTTGGGACACTTAGATTGCGGGATGAAAAAAGTTCGCTTAGATAAACTAAAATACAAATTAAACTCTCAAACCTTAAAGCAAATTGGTCAATATAGTACAAATTATCAGTTTGCACTTCAGAGGTTTTTTAAAACTTTTGTTGATGAAATTACCAACATTCACAATCAAGTAGATCGTCTAAAAATGACGATAGGAATCCCTTCTGAAATAAAAGTTATAGGTATGCTTTACGATCCCTCAACAGGTTGGATATTTCCCGAAAATGAATTTAAGAAGTACTCTTCTTATGTAAGTTTTATGCACAATTATCAAAAGTTATTACAACAAAAACGGATGACTCATATTGATTTTCTAGAAACGATTGAAAGTGAAATAGTAGGGACAGAACCCCTTGAACTTGGTGACATTAATGAAAAATCAGAAACTGTTGAGATTTTAGATGAAATTGCTGAGGAAAATGAAGATTTTAATCTTAAAGCAGAAACTGTTACCGAAGTAGAATATAGAGATTTGCAGCAAATACTAAAAAAAAATGCTGAAGTTATAGAAAAATCAATGAATATCGTTTCGAAGATCCAAATTCCTAAGATTTTTATCCCAAAAATAAGAGTACACATTCCTAAAGTGAACTTATATAAAAAAGAAGATTAAGAGTAACTATTTTTTATTCTAAACTTATTTTTAAAACCATAATTTTTCTGACTTAATGTTAGTTAAGAGTAAAAAAATATTTAATTTAGAAACAATTTAATAAAGTAAAAATTTACATATATCTGAATTAAGCCTTGCCTCCGTGGCTTACATTATTTGTATATCACAATTAATGGCTAAGGTGGTAGAGCATTGCCTTGGTATTCAAAAGAACGCACCAAACAGGCAAAGGTCGCGGGTTCAAATCCCGCCGGAGGCTTTTTCATGCCGGTGTGGCTTAGCTTGGTTATAGCGCCAGACTCATAATCCTACTGAAAAAATGGGTCAGACTGGATGTAATCTGGAGGTCGAGGGCTCAAACCCCTCCACCGGCACTTTTTTTATTCAATTCTCAGACAATCAAATTTTCGAAGAATTTAAGAGATTCTTTTAATTTGTATCTTTTGATTCTTATGACCTCTATAAAGGAAGTTAAACAGTTCCAAGAATTTTTAATGAATGCATGGCCAGCTGAGCATTATTTTTTCCTTAATGGATGGATACTACGATTTACTAACGGAGTTACTTATCGGGCTAATTCTGTCATTCCATTTAATTATACTGGAAAGAAAAAGCAGATCGAAAATGATATTGAAAATGTTGAAAATGCTTACAAATCATTCAATTTGCCAACTATTTTTACAATGCATGAACATTTTGAACCAGAGGAACTCGATGAAATATTGCGAAACCTTGGATATATTGAACAAGATCGCACAAATGCTTTGTTAATGGAAGTCGATAAGTTAGATTTAAGTCATATCAACAAAGATTTTACATACGAGTTTTATAATGAAAGGATAAAGGATTTTTCTTCATTATTGGCAAAGTATACGAAAAGAGACAAATACCAACAGGAAATAATAAAGGAGATAACAAGCAGGATCATGGTTCCAAAAAAAAGTTTTGTCATAGCTAAATTGGAAGGGGAGCCTATAGGGACATTAATGGGTGTACTAAATCCTCATGGCTATATATATATCGCTGATGTGTTCGTTGTACCAGAATTTAGACGCCAAAAAATAGCAAGTTCCATGCTCAAAACTGTAATAAAAGAATGGGCAATATCAAATGGCGCCAAAAACATATGGCTACAAGTAGAACTAGAAAACAATAATGCAATGAAATTATATAGGAATTTAGGGATGAAAAAAATCTACAATTATTATTATTTAAGAAAAAATTTAGTCTAATTTTACTTACACTATAAATTAATTTAAAATTAAATCTTCATTTTCTATATATCAAATAGAATTAACATTTTTACCTATCAATATCCACATTGTATGATATTCTGTATCTTGAGAATAGTTTCTATGAAAATGTTCAAATAGCTCAAAAATCTTCAAAAATTTGAAATCCTCCCGAAGCTCATCTTCTGAACAAAAATGAAGGAAGAACTCACTCTGAAACGAATTTGGATCATCTTTTACTAGCATGCCTTTTCCATAATATTGCTTATCGTTTGAGGAAAGTGTGTTCAAGAATAAAAAACCATTAGATTTTAAAATTTTCTTGATTTTGGTAATAAATCTGTTTCTATCTGCTATATTCCAGAAATGGTACACACCTGAAATGTAAATTATCTCATATTGAGTATCATCTAAATCCTTCCAATCCAAGCATTCAAATGTGACATTGTGATTGTTTGAATTAAGCTCTATTGCATTTTCTATAGCTTTTAATGATATATCAATTCCTCTTATTATGAGATTATCTAAATTCGAAGAGATATAGTCGATATCGCGTCCATTACCACATCCAATATCTAGAAATCTGAATTGCTTAGAGTTAGTCAAATTTTTTTGAAGAAAACTTAAAGCTACATTAGCAGTTTTACTAATTTTGTCATCACCACTTGGAATATGTTTCATAAATTTATTTAATCAAAGCTGAGTTAAAAAAATATCTTTGGAATTCGATATCTTTTTTTTCATTTTAATGGGTCATTTCTTCTTATAACAATCTAGTTACAGAAAAATGAAAAGTTCTTTTTACTGAGAATTTTATATAATAATATGTTTGTCCATCCTTCTTCTCATGCTTTTGAACCTTTTAAATACAAAACTCTTGAGGATTTAAAAAATGAGTTAAAGAGATTGTCAATCTCTCTCCCTATAAGTTCTATTACTGAAAATTTGTGCGAAGCTATTCAATCTAAACATATTATTATCCCTAACAGACTTTCAATCCAACCAATGGAAGGATTCGATGCAACTCTTAATGGTTCACCAAGTGATCTTACATTCCGACGTTACAAGCGCTATGCTAAAGGTGGAGTTGGTCTCATCTGGTTTGAAGCGACTGCAATCTCAGAGGACTGTCGATCAAACGACCATCAATTAGTTCTTTCTGAAGATAATGTGCAAAATTTTAAGCAACTTACATCTCTCATTAGAGATCAATGCGACCGCACTTTGAAATCGTTAGGTTTTAAAAACAGATGTCGTTTAATATTACAATTAAATCATTCAGGAAGGTATTCAAAACGAAAAGGACACAAATATCCGATTAGAACTTATCATAACGATGAATTAGACAACGCGATTTCCGTAAAAAGAGAGGAAGGTGTTATTATTTCGGATAATGAACTTAAAGAAATTGAAGAAATTTGGATTAATAAAGCAATTTTAGCAAAAGAAGCCGGATTTGATGGCGTGGATATTAAAGCTTGTCACGGTTATTTAATTAGCGAATTATTATCTGCTCGTGATCGAAAAGATTCTAAATATGGAGGAAAGAGTTTAGAAAATCGATCCAAATTATTTCTAGATATAATTTCTCTACTACAGAATAAATTTAGAAAAGATTCCGACTTTTTGATTACTTCACGCGTAGGAGTATACGATGGCATTCCTTATCCTAAAGGATTTGGAGTTAAAAGAATCGCAGATCAGAAATTTCCCGCATCGATAGATCTTGAAGAACCAGTAGATTTAGTTAATAAATTATACGAACTTGATGTAAAGCTACTTAACATTACAGCAGGTAATCCTCATTATGTAGGACACATCACACGCCCTTACGATGTTCCAATAAAAGGAGTAAAATTACCTCAAGAGCATCCTTTATTTAGCGCCTATAGAATTATTTATTTAGCTTCAGTAATTAAGAGCTTAACTCCGCGGGATATGATAATTATAGGTTCGGGTTATTCGTATTTTAGGCAATTTGCTGGAAATCTTGCAGCAGGAGTCATTCAAAAGGGAATGGCAGACATTTGTGGCTTTGGCAGAATGTCATTTGCTAATCCAGAATTCGCAAAGCAAATTTTTCAAGGAAAAACTATAGACAAAGCTAAATCTTGCATAGCTTGTTCAAAATGTTCGCAATTTATGAGAGAAGGTAAATCAACAGGGTGTGCCGTAAGAGATCCTGAGTATAGAAATAGAGAATAAGACTTATCTAACAACGTTTCCATCATTAAAGTCCTTCCAAACATTCTCAAACCAATTAGTTGACTTTGGGATATCTCTAGTTTTAACCCATCTAATTTCAATTTGGTTATCTGTCAAGGAAATAGTTTGAATTTGATTTGTCAAGTCTAGGTCGCTTTTTATAAATTTATACGAAGATAATTTTGCTGGAAGGGAAATAAACCGTTCACCTATAGTTTTATTTAATTTATTCCTGTTAATTAGAAAAGAACCTCGACTTTGCCCATAGTGTTTGTGATAATCTGATATTGCTGAAAAGAAGAGATACTGAGTTAATAGGGAATCTTTTACTTGGAAATACTTGACTAACTCAGAACTGTTGTTTAGACTAATTATTTCATCAATATTTTGTAATTGTAATTTAATATTTTTTATTTCCGCTTCTAAACCTTCCTCAGACCTTAAAATTCCAGCATATTTATCCATTCGATTTTGTATTATCTCAAGAATTTTACTTGGAGTGAATTTTTCTTTGTTTTTCATATTTTTTAGGCAGATACTTATCGTTTCCAAAAAATCAATTAATTGGCTTTCAATTTCAAGGTAAAATTCTTCAATTGTAAATGGTATTAGTGTATTGTATATTTTGGCAATCTTTTGTGCTGTTCTCAAACCTCCAACTTGCCCAGAGTTTAACGCCGCACCTCCAGGTCTATGAATCCCGTGGCTCCCGTTAATTTCGCCTATAACAAATAAGTGTTTAATGTTTGATTCCCACCAAATATCACAAGATACACCACCATTTAAATGTTGGTTGCACACAGTAATCTGTAAAGGGTCATTAGAAAGGTCTATTCCGTGATCTTTATAATGTTCGTAAGCTTGTTCATTCAGTGATTTTAATCTAATAATTGGCAATTCCCCTATTGAGTTAGTTTTTTCAAGGTATTCTTTTGCTACAGGATCCAGAGAATTTATATCGAACCCGCGAGGATTCTTGGTAAAATCCAAAAATACTTTTCTCCTAAGAATTTCGGTCTCATAATAGACAGCAAGATCAATCAGCGAAGATCCATAAGCCTCGATCCGATCTGAACTAAAAGGCCATTGATATCCTTTCAAAAAAATCGCTCTTGACAATTCTTTAAACGAGGGAAAATAATCGTTGAGAAATTCGTATTCTTCACCATTTTCATTGATAGAAACATAGCAAGGAATAACCTGTTGATATGAGCCTGAAACATTCCAACGAAATTGAGTTGAAGCGAGACCAAATTGAGATTCTGTTAGGTTTTGTAAAACACAACCTGCTTGAATGGCTAAAGATGTACTTCCTTTTTGAGAAATCGGGTAAACTGAATTTTTGTATAGAAGTGAAGGACCTCCAGTTGCTAAGACGATATTTCTCGCTTTAAATATTTTGATTGGTTTAGTCATTTGCTTCAATTCTTCTTGGTTAGCCAAAGAATTCACATTAATACATATTAAACCTATTACTTCAGTTTCACCGTAATCCTCAACAAGTAAATTAGCAGCATAATATTTGTCAAATATGTTGATTTTTAGCTCGGTTACTACTTCAAGTAGTCGATTACACATTTCTTGTGAAGTGTAAGGACCAATTGATGTAGCTCTTTGTTTTGGATCGTTATCTGTTTTATACCCAACGAAACCTCCATATTTATCGTATGGAAAAGAAACGCCAAGTTGAACTAAATGAAAAAATTCTCTTATTGAATTAGTTGATTCTATTAAAGCAATGTCTCCATGCATTGCACCCCCTGAAAACAAATCTTTAGCCATTTCAAACGGGGAATCGGCCTGGTCTCCGATGATCGATAATTTGTAGTAAGTTTGTTTATCTGAGCCCGTATTAAAAGATGTTCCACCACCCAATTCTTCAGTTATAAGAGCAATCTGCCATGGAGCAATTCCCTCTTCCACTAAATGGATAGCACAATTTAATCCCGCGGCTCCAGTTCCTATTATAACCGTGTTATACTCAAAAATTTCAACATCCTGTAGATCGATATCAAATTTTTCCATTTTCCTCCCTTAGAGCCGGTGTATGTGAAATCCTCCATCGATATCTATTACAGATCCCGTCGAAAACGGTAAAAGACCAGAGACAATGGCAACGACCGGTTTGGCTATATCTATGGGTTTCCCCCACCTTTTTATCGGAGTAAGCCCTTCTTTTATTAATTTATCATAATTCTCATGAATATTATCCGTCATAGGCGTATCAATTATTCCTGGTGAGATTTCATATACAAATATTCCATATTCAGCCAATCTTTCTCCGAACAGTTTCGTCATCATATTCATAGCTGATTTTGAGAGACAATATTCTCCCCTATTGACGGAAGCAGTGTATCGATTTATAGAAGAAATGTTGATAATGTAAGGTTGATATTTATCTTTTAAAGTTTCATGTAATTGTATCATCCATTTGGATATAGCTTGGGTTAGGAAATAAGGACCCTTAAGGTTGACTGACATTACTCGATCATACGATTCCTCAGATGTTTCTAAAATATCTTTCCTAATTATTGGAGCTACTCCCGCGTTATTCACTAGAACATCAATTCTATTAAATTTGTCCTCAATTTTTCTTATTAAAGTTCCACGATCTTCTTTTTTGCTTATGTCAGCTTGGACATATAAAATTCTCTCATCGATTTCTTGACTATAAATTCCCTTTAGTTCGGAGTAATATTCTTCATCTAATTTTTTAGTCTTAGCGCCATTTATTACTACAGAATAGTCTAATTTTGCGAGTTCTAATACGATGGCTTTCCCAATCCCGTGAGTGCTCCCAGTTACTAATAGAACTTTTTTATTATATAGTTCCATAGATTATAATTTATTTTATTGTTTTAAAATTGTTTTTAATTGGCAACTATAATCATAGCATAAAAATCTATAAGATTTATTACCTCATAATCTTAAATTTAATTGTCATGGAAAGATTTATTTCAGAAAAAATTTCTTCTGAAGAATTATCAATCTTAGATAACAATTCAGAATGGTTAGGAATACCAAAAAGTCATTTAATGGAGTGTGCTGGCTATGCATTTACAACTGAGATTCTAACCCAAGGTTATATCAAATAAAACGCAAAAGTTGCAATTTTTTGTGGGACGGGAAACAATGGAGGGGACGGATTCGTTGTAGCTCGTCACTTAGCATCCTACGGAGTGAAAGTCTTAGTAATTTTAGTGGGAACTCCCGATAAGATAAGAACTAAAGAAGCTCGAATTAATTGGAATATAATATTTCACCATCTCACTTACTCAATTAAGACCGTATTCATTAAGGATTCGACCGATACCAAGAAAATTATGAAAATTATAGAAGACGATCAAGCCTACTCCTTAATTGTAGATGGTTTGTTAGGTACCGGAATAGATGGTAAAATTAGGGAACCTATTTCGTCCGCGATAGATTTAATTAACAACATCAAAGAAAAAGAAAAAGAGCGTCTTAATGTTGCCTCCATTGATGTTCCTTCAGGATTAAATCCGGATACAGGAAAAAGTCCCGAGAAAGCTGTGATTCCAGATTTAGTGATAACTTTCCATCGATTAAAGAAAGGTTTGAAAAAATCGGCAAAATATAAGATAATTGAAAAATCTATTGGTATCCCCCCAGAAGCAAGTATTTTTGTTGGAAAGGGCGATTTACTGCCTAATTTAAAAATTAGAAATGTTGACGCACATAAAGGTGAATTTGGGAGGATTTTAGTCATCGGTGGTTCAAAAAATTACTCGGGCGCTCCCGCATACACTTCGCTATCATGCATTCAGTTCGGATGCGATCTAGTTATAACTTATGTTCCAGAAGTAATTGGAGAAGTATTACGCAGTTATTCTCCAAATATGATAGTGAGAACGAGTCCTGGAGATTGGTTAACAACAAAAGCTTTAGAAGAAATCTTATGGCTAGCTGATTGGGCAAACACAATAGTCATCGGCCCAGGATTAGGAACTGAAAAATCAAGCGAAGAACTCCTAAGAAAAATATTTGAAAATAATGAATTTGCCCAGAAATCTTTCGTTATAGACGCTGACGCTTTAAAATTAATTAAATCGCACCTTGACTTAATTAAAGGGAAGAATGTTATTTTAACGCCACATGAGGGAGAATTAAAAGTAATCTCGGGTATTGATTTACCGCCCTATAATGAAATTGAAAAAAGAGGTATGCAAATATACAAATTATCAAAAGAACTGGGAGTTACTTTGTTAGTAAAAGGACCATACGATTATATTAGTAATGGAAATCTTTTAAAAATAAATAAAACTGGATGCC